>CAXTPH010000007.1:0-22251 GCA_964245955.1 uncultured Sphingomonadaceae bacterium
CCTGCGCCAGCGCCTTGGTGAAGCCGTGGATGCCCGACTTGGCGGCGGCGTAGTTGACCTGCCCGTACTGCCCCGCCTGGCCGTTGATCGAGCCGATGTTGACGATCCGCCCGAACTTGCGGTTCCGCATCCCCGGGAACGCCGCCTTCGCCATGTTGAAGCAGCCACCGAGATTGACGTCGATCACCTCGCGCCACATCTCGTACGTCATCTTGAGCAGGGTGCCGTCGCGGGTGATGCCGGCGTTGTTGACGACGATGTCGACCTGGCCGTGTTCGGCCTCGATCTTCGCCACCGCGTCGAGGCACGCCTGATGGTCGGCGACGTTCCACTTGATCGCCTCGATCCCGGTGCGCGCGGTGAACTCGGCGGCCTTCTTGTCGTCGCCGCCATAGTTGGCGATGACGGTGACCCCGGCCGCCTGCAGCGCGAGGCTGATCGCCTCGCCGATACCGCGCGTGCCGCCGGTCACGATTGCTACCCGTGCCATGTTCGATCTCTCCCCAGAGCTGAGGGCGGACCCTAGGGGGCGGGAACCCACCCGGCAAGTTCGCGCCGTACGATAGCGTGCAGCGCCGCATTGCCGATAGCGCCGGCGTTGAGGCACGGCAGATAGGCGAAATCGGTCCCGCCGGCGGCGAGAAAGGTCTCCCGCCCCTCCATCGCCACTTCCTCGAGCGTCTCGAGATTGTCGGCCGAGAAGCCCGGCGACATGACAACGAGTTTGCGGACGCCCTGCTTCGGCAGCTCGGCAAGCGTAACGTCGGTGTACGGTTTCAACCATTCGGCGCGGCCGAGGCGCGACTGGAACGACACCTGCAGCGGCGTCGCGATCCGGTCGCCGAGCAGCCGCGCGGTCTTGCGGCACTGGCAGTGATACGGGTCGCCCTTGTCGAGTGTCGAGCGCGGCATGCCGTGGAACGAGGTCAGCAGCAGGTCGGGAACGAAGTCGAGCCCGGCGACCCCATCGGCGAACGTGGCGGCGAGCGCGTCAAGGTAGAGCGGGTCGTCGTGATACGGCGGCAGCGTTCTGAGCGCCGGTTGCCAGCGCCACTTCATCAGCGTTTCGAACACCTTGTCGTTGACCGTGCCGGTCGTCGCGCTCGAATATTGCGGATAGAGCGGGGCGATCAGAATGCGTTCGCAGCCCGCGTCTTTCAGCGCCTGCAAACGCGCCGGGATCGACGGCGTGCCGTAGCGCATCGCCCAGTCGACGATCACGCCGTCGCCGAGTGCGGTTGCCAGCGCCACCGCCTGCGCGGCGGTGATGATGCGCAGCGGCGAATCGTCGGCCTCGCGGTCCCACACCTTGGCGTAGTTCGCCGCGGTCCGACGCGGGCGGGTCATCAGCACGACGCCGCGGAGCAGCGGCTGCCACAGGATCGGCGGCAGCTCGACGACGCGGCGGTCCGACAGGAATTCACCGAGGTAGCGGCGCACCGGCCCGGTCTCGGGCTTGTCGGGGGTGCCGAGGTTGACGAGCAGCACCCCGATCCGGCCGAAGGCGACCGGCGGATGGTCCAGAGGCAGGAAGCTCATGCGACGAAGGGCAGGCTGCGCAGGCGCTGTCCGTTGGCGGCGAAGATCGCATTGGCGACGGCGGGCGCGATCGGTGGGGTACCGGGCTCGCCGACCCCGCCCATCGGCGAGGTGCTGCCCGGCTCGCCGTTGACGATGATCACCTCGATCGCCGGAGCCTCGGCGAGCATCAGCACCGGGTAGCCGTCGAAATTGGTCTGCTCGGCCCGCCCGTCGGCGAAGGTGATGCGGCCCTTGAGCGCCGCGCCGAGGCCATAGGCGATCGCGCCCTCGACCTGCGCGCGGACCCCGTCGGGGTTGACCACCGGGCCGCAGTCGATCGCCGCCCAGACGCGGGTCACCTTCGGCGGCGCGTCCTTGACGCACTCGACCTCGGCGACCTGCGCGACGATCGAGCCGAAGCTTTCGTGGAGCGCGACGCCGCGGCCGATGCCTGGCTCGACCTGCCCGAGCGGGCCGGCGGCATGCAGCGCGGCGGTGAGGACGGCGGCGTGGCGCGGCTTGTCCCTGAGCATCGCCAGTCGGAACGCCCCGGGGTCTGCGTTCGCCGCGTGCGCGAGTTCGTCGACGAAGCTTTCGACAAAGAAGGCGCTGAAACTATGCCCGACCGAGCGCCAGAAGCCGAGCGGCACCGGCGTCAGCACCAGCGCGTGCTCGACCCGGACGTGGGCGAGGTCGTACGGAATCTGCGTTGCGCCGTCGACGCCTTCGGCCGACGCCTTGGGCGCGCCCGCCATCGCCGGCAGGTTGCGCGCCGAAAAGCTCGACGTGACGTCGGGGACCGCGATCCGGCTGTCCCACGCCGCGATTCGGCCACCGGCGACCGACCCTCGCATCCGCGCGGCGGCGGCCGGGCGGAACTTGTCCTGCGCGAGGTCCTCGGGCCGACTGTAGATCAGCTGCACCGGGCGCTTGACCGCGCGCGCGATCAGCGCCGCCTGGACGAAGGCGTCGCTCTCGGCCTTGCGCCCGAAGCCGCCGCCGATCAGCGTCGGATGAACCACGACCTTGGCGTCGTCGATCCCGAGCGCCTTCGCCACGCTCCATGTCGTGATCGTCAGCGACTGCGTCGGCGCCCACAGCTCGACCCGGTCGCCGTCAACGCGCGCGGTCGCGTTCATCGGTTCGAGCGCGGCGTGGGCGAGATAGGGGACGCTGTAATCGGCGGCGATGACGGTCGCCTTGGCGAGGACGCCCGCGGCATCGCCGTCGTCGCGGACAGCCTTGCCCACGGTGGCCAGCGCCTTCGCCGGAGCCTCCGACACCCACGGCCCCGCCGGACGCGGTTGCGCAGCGAACACCGGAACCACCTGCTCGAGCGCCTGATCCGCGCCGAACCACGTCGTTGCGACGACCGCGACCCACGTCGGGCCGTGGACGACGTCGATCACCCCGGGCATCGCTTTCGCCTTGGTGGCGTCGGCGCTGACCAGCTTCGGGTCGCCCGCCGGGCCCGACCGCACCGCGGCATAGACCATACCGGGGAGGCGGACGTCGATGCCGAAGCGCGCGCTGCCGTCGGTCTTCGCCGGGATGTCGAGCCGCGGCAGCGCCTTGCCCATCAGTGTCGACTTGACCCGCAGCGTCGGCGACGACGGCGCATCGTCGTGCACGACCTTGCCGGCGATGTCGGCGAAGCGGACGCGGTTCGCCTTATAGACGACGAAGCCGTCCGCCGTGTCGCACTGGGTCCAGTCGGCGCCCCAATCGCGCGCGGCGGCGCGGCACAGCATCTCGCGCGCGGCCGCCCCGGCGAGCCGCATCGGCTTGGCGAAGCCGCGCACCGAGGTGCTGCCGCCGGTCATCTGCATGTCGAAATGCTCGATCACGCCGCCGAGGCCCCAGCGGGCGAAGCCGCGCAGCGCCGACGGCATGCCCTCGGTCGCGTCGAGCGCCATGCCGCGATTGGCGTAGATCGGGTTGAGCGGCGCCGGTTCGACCGACACCGTGTTCCAGTCGGCGCCGAGTTCGTCGGCGACGACCTGCGCCAGCGCGCTCGACGCGCCCTGCCCCATCTCGGCCTGCGGGATCGCGACGACGACGCGGCCGTCGGTACCGATCTTGACGAAGCCGTTGACCACGGTCTCGTCGGGCGCGGCGGCCCAGTTGAGCACCGCCTTGCGCGGCCAGACGGCATAGCCGACCGCGAGGCCGGCAACCGCGCCGGTGCCGATCAGGAAGCCGCGCCGCGTCGGGCGCAGCCGCGATTTCGCGGGCAGGGCGGAGGGCGGGGGCAACTGCACGTTCATAGCCGTTGCGATAGCGTACCGGCGTCGCCGTGTCGAAGGGTCGTGATGCCGCGCGGGAGGCAGCAAAACGCCCGCCGCTCGGTCGAGCGGCGGGCGTAGCGACCCTCCCCAGGGTGACTGTGGCCGCTCAGGCGGCGAACTGGTTCATCGTGTTGTGGCTGCCGCCCGCCTTGAGCGCGGCCTCGCCGGCGAAATATTCCTTGTGGTCGTCGCCGATGTCCGAGCCGCTCATGTTCTGGTGCTTGACGCAGGCGATGCCCTGGCGGATTTCGGCGCGCTGGACGTTCTTGACGTAGCCGAGCATGCCCTGCGACCCGAAATACTCCTTGGCGAGGTTGTCGGTCGACAGCGCCGCGGTGTGGTACGTCGGCAGCGTGATCAGGTGATGGAAGATGCCGGCGCGCTTGGCGGCATCGGCCTGGAAGGTGCGGATGCGCTCGTCGGCCTCGACCGCGAGGTCGGTCGCGTCATAGTCGACGCTCATCAGCCGCGCGCGGTCGTACGCCGACACGTCGGTCCCGGCGGCGACGCGGGCGTCATAGACCTGCTGGCGGAAGTTGAGCGTCCAGTTGAACGACGGCGAATTGTTGTAGACGAGCTTGGCGTTCGGCACGACCGCGCGGATGCGGTCGACCATGCCGGCGATCTGCTCGATATGCGGCTTCTCGGTCTCGATCCACAGCAGGTCGGCGCCGTGCTGGAGCGAGGTGATGCAGTCGAGCACGCAGCGATCCTCGCCCGACCCGGCGCGGAACTGGAACAGGTTCGACGGCAGCCGCTTCGGGCGCATCAGCTTGCCGTCGCGGTTGAGGATGACGTCGCCGTTCTTCGCGGTCGACGCGTCGATCTCCTCGCAGTCGAGGAAGCTGTTGTACTGGTCGCCGAGGTCGCCGGTTTCCTTCGACACCGCGATCTGCTTGGTCAGGCCCGCCCCGAGCGAATCGGTGCGGGTGACGATGATGCCGTCCTCGACGCCGAGTTCGAGGAAGGCGTAGCGGCAGGCACGGACCTTGGCGAGGAAGTCCTCGTGCGGCACGGTGACCTTGCCGTCCTGGTGGCCGCACTGCTTTTCGTCCGACACCTGGTTCTCGATCTGGAGCGCGCAGGCACCGGCCTCGATCATCTTCTTGGCGAGCAAATACGTCGCCTCGGCGTTGCCGAAGCCGGCGTCGATGTCGGCGATGACCGGCACGACGTGGGTCTGGTGATTGTCGACCGCGTTGAGCAGCCGCTTCTCCTCGAGCTCGTTGCCGGCGGCGCGCGCGGCGTCGATCTCACGGAACATCATGCCGAGTTCGCGCGCGTCGGCCTGGCGGAGGAAGGTGTAGAGCTCCTCGATCAGCGCCGGCACGCTGGTCTTCTCGTGCATCGACTGGTCGGGCAGCGGGCCGAATTCCGAGCGCAACGCGGCGACCATCCAGCCCGACAGGTACAGGTAACGCCGCTCGGTCGAGCCGAAGTGCTTCTTGATCGAGATCATCTTCTGCTGGCCGATGAAGCCGTGCCAGCAGCCGAGCGACTGGGTGTAGTTCGCCGGATCGGCGTCGTACGCCGCCATGTCGCGGCGCATGATCGTCGCGGTATAGCGGGCGATGTCGAGCCCGGTCGTGAAGCGGTTCTGCAGGCGCATCCGCGCGACCGATTCGGCGCTGATGCCGTCCCAACTGCCGGCGTGGCCACCGATGAGGCGGTCGACCTGCGCGATATGATCCTGATACGACATGCGGGCTGCCCCTGTGCGAACGACTGACGCCGCCCGTTACGGCGCGGTTTCGATCCTGCAAAGCGGCATGAAGTTCAACTGTCATACTTTACACGCCGCGCGTGTGCTGATGTAAGGATCGCACAAGCGGAGGCCGGCATGTCGAACGAACGCCCCGTCTACATGGGGCCGCGGCTGCGGCGGATCCGGCGCGACCTCGGCCTGACGCAGGCCAACATGGCGAGCGACCTCGACATCTCGCCGTCGTATGTCGCGCTGATCGAGCGTAATCAGCGCCCGCTGACCGCCGACATGCTGCTGCGGCTGGCACGGACCTATCGCCTCGATATGGCGGCGCTCGCGAGCGATACCGGCACCGACACGATCGCGCGGCTGCAGACCGTGCTCAGGGACCCGATGTTCGCCGACGTCGACCTGCCGGCGATCGAGACCGCCGACGTCGCCAACGGCTTCCCCGGCATTACCGAAGCGTTCCTCCGCCTCTACACCGCCTATCGCGAGGAGCATCTCGCGCTCGCCGACCAGGGGGCCGAGGCCCCCGGCACCGATACCAGCATGGCCGATCCGGTCGCCGAGGCGCGGCGCTTCCTCGCGGCGCGGCGCAACAACTTCCCCGCAATCGACGACGCCGCCGAGATGCTCGCCGCTGCGGTCGCCGACGCCGGCGGACTCGCCGGCTATCTCAAGGCGCGCCATAAATTGCGGGTACGGCGGCTGCCGTCCGACGTCATGGGCGGGGCGACGCGGCGGTTCGACCGGCACCGCGACGAGGTGCTGCTCGACGACACGCTCGATACCGCGAGCCAGACCTTCCAGCTCGCGCTCCAGCTCGCCTATCTCGACCTGCGTGACGCGGTCGACGCGCCGCTCGCGGCGAGCCATTTCACCAGCGAGAACGGCGAACGGCTGACGCGCAAGGCGCTCGCGAGCTACGCCGCCGCCGCGATCCTGATGCCGTACACCGGCTTCGCCCGCGCCGCCGAACGCCGCGGCTACGACGTCGAGGCGCTCGCCCGCCAGTTCGGCGCGAGCTTCGAACAGGTCGCCCACCGGCTGACGACGCTGCAGAAGCCCGGCGACAATTATGTCCCGTTCTTCTTCATCCGCGTCGATCCCGCGGGCAACGTGTCGAAGCGCTTGGACGGCGCCGGCTTTCCCTTCGCGCGCCACGGCGGCGGCTGCCCCCTGTGGTCGGTCCACCAGGTGTTCCGTCGCCCGCGCGAGATCGTGACGCAGTGGATCGAATTGCCGGAAGGCCAGCGCTTCTTCTCGATCGCGCGCACCGTCACCGCCGGCGGCGGCGCGTACGGCGCGATCCGGGTCGAACGCGCGATCGCGCTCGGGTGCAGCGCCGAGCACGCCGGGCGGCTGATCTACACCCGCGATCCCGCCAGCCCCGGGCCCGAGACCGCGACGCCGATCGGCGTGACGTGCCACCTCTGCCACCGCACCCAGTGCACCGCGCGGTCGGCCCCGCCGATCGGGCGCACCGTCCTGCCCGACGACTTTCGCCGCGCCAGCGCGCCGTTTGGCTTTTCGGATATCTGAAGGCGGCTGCGGGCGGGATCAGTGGCGGGGTGCGTTGACCGCAACCTCCGCCACTCTCTCCCCGATAACCCGTGATCTTGCGATTGTCAGCGCTGTGCCCCTCGGCTAGGCGACGGTCAACGCAAAACTTTCACCCGAAGGGTTCTTCCATGACGCAGCCATCGTTGGCCGGCATTCGCCTCACCGGCGCGATGAAGCCCGGCTTCGAGCAGGTTCTTACGGACGATGCGCTGACCTTCGTCGCCAACCTCCACCGCCAGTACGAGCCGACCCGGCAGGCGCTGCTCGGCGCGCGGGTCGCGCGGCAGCGGTGGTGGGACGCGGGCAACGCGATCGACTTCGCCCCCGAGACGTCGAGCGTCCGCGCCGGCACATGGAAGGTCGCCGGATCGCCGCCCGACCTGCAGGACCGGCGCGTCGAGATCACCGGTCCGGTCGACCGCAAGATGGTGATCAACGCGCTCAATTCGGGCGCGAAATGCTTCATGGCCGACTTCGAGGACGCATCGTCGCCGGTGTGGGAGACGATGGTCGAGGGGCAGATCAACCTGCGCGACGCGGTCGCCGGCACGATCACCCTCGACGACAAGGGCAAGAGCTACCAGCTCAACGACCAAATCGCGACGCTGCTCGTCCGCCCGCGCGGCTGGCACCTGCCCGAGGCGCACATGCTCGTCGACGGCGAGCCCGTCGCGGGCGCGCTGTTCGATTTCGGGCTGTTCTTCTTCCACAACGCGAGGCGGCTCGTCGCCAAGGGGTCGGGGCCGTATTTCTATCTGCCCAAGCTCGAGCATTATCTCGAGGCGCGGCTGTGGAATAACGTCTTCGTCTATGCCCAGTCGGTGATGGGGCTGCCGGTCGGGACGATCAAGGGCACCGTGCTGATCGAAACGCTGCCCGGCGCGTTCATGGCCGACGAGATCCTGTACGAGCTGCGCGACCATATCGCCGCGCTCAACTGCGGGCGCTGGGATTATATCTTCAGCTATATCAAATGCTTCCGCGCTGACGCCGACCACGTCCTGCCCGACCGCGCGGCGGTCAACATGACGGTGCCGTTCATGCGCGACTATGCGCTCCACGTCATCCGCACCTGCCACAAGCGCGGTGCGCACGCGATGGGGGGCATGAGCGCATTCATCCCGGTCAAGGGCGACGAGGCGGCCAACGCCAAGGCCTTCGCCGCGGTCCGCGCCGACAAGGAGCGCGAGGCGGGCTTCGGCCACGACGGCACCTGGGTCGCGCATCCGGGGCTCGTCGGGGTGGCGATGGAGGTGTTCGATCAGGCGATGCCGGGGCCGAACCAGCTCGACGTCATCCCCGCGGGCGAAGCGACGCAGGAGGCGCTGACCACCCCCGCGCCGGGTCCGAAGTCGATCGCCGGGCTGACCAACAACATCAACGTCGGCATCGGCTATATCGCGTCGTGGCTGCGCGGCCAGGGCGCCGCGCCGCTGCACAACATGATGGAGGACGCCGCCACCGCCGAGATCAGCCGCACCCAGGTCTGGCAGTGGCGCAAGGTCGGCGCGCATCTCGATTCGGGCGAACTGGTCGACGCTGCGCTGATCGAGCGCGTCATCGCCGAGCAGCTCGACGTGTGGCGGGCCGCGGTCGGCGACAATTTCTACACCGCCGGCAAGTTCACCGAGGCGGCCGACGTGTTCCGCGAACTCGCGCTGGCCGACGAGCTCGAGGCGTTCCTGACACTCCCGGCCTACGCGCACTACTTCGCGGCGTAGGCCGGTCGGCGGGGCGGCGGGCTGCCCCGCCGACCCCGGCCGACGGCGCGGCTTCGCCGCGACGCCTCTAATCCGCGAACGCCTCGACCTCGATCCGGCGCCCGAGCATGAACGCGTCGGCGATCAGCTTGATCGGGGCGATGTCGAAATCGACCTCGCGACGCGGGACGAGTTCGGCGAAGCGGCGGTAGAGCCCCTTATATTCGGCGTGCTGGTCCTGATCGTCGGTTTGCTTACCGCCGATATCGAGCATCGCCCCGCCCCCCGACAACAGCAGCGGCCCGGCGGTGGTGTCGACCGCGATCTCCCACATCTGGTTCTCGACCTGCCGCCAGTCGAGCTCGACGCTGATCGGCACGCCGGCGACATCGGTCAGATCGAGCATCGCCGCGATCGGCGTCGCGCGGTTCGCCGGGAAGGAGAGCTCGGCCTTGGTGATGAACGGCGCAGCGGGGAGGATTTCGGTCAGCGACGACATCGCGTTGATCCCCGGATCGAACACGCCGAGCCCGCCCGGCTCCCAGATCCACGCCTGACCGGGGTGCCACTGGCGGACGTTCTCCTTCCACCGCACCCGCACCGCGGTGATCGTCTTGTCGGCGAGCCACGCCTTCGCCGGCGCGACCGCGGGGGCCTGCCGCGAGTGGTAGGTGGCGAACAGCGCGACGTTCTTCGCTGCCGCCAGTCCGGGCAAATCGGCGATTTCCGACAGGCTCGCCCCCGGGGGCTTCTCGAACATGACGTTGAGGCCGCGATTGAGCGCGTCGCGGATGATGACGTGGCGATCCTGCGGCGGGGTGCAGATCGTCACCGTCGTCACCTCGGGCTGCGCCGCCATCATCGTATCGATGTCGGGGTAGGTCGGGACCCCGTCGACCGGCTGGCCCGACTTGCTCGCCGCGGCGACGAGGGCGAAATCGGGGTTCGCCGCGATCGCGGGCAGATGCTGGTCGCGCGCGATCTTGCCGACACCAACGATAGCGATCTGGATGGTCATGCGGGCGTAACGCCCAGGTCGCGGGAAGGGTGCCTCACGCGCCCTTGTCGAGATCGCGCGCGACGTGGGGGCTGCGCAGGATCGCGTCGATCTTCGCCCCCGCATCGAAACTCTCGTCGAGGCGGAACGTCAGGTCTGGGGTGTATTTGGTCGCGAGGCTCTTCGCGATCTCGCCGCGCAGCCAGCGGGTATTCGCCTTGAGCGCGGCGAGCACGGCGGCACCGTTCTCGCCGCCGAGCGGGTGGACGAAGACGATCGCCTGGCGCAAATCGGGGGTGACGCGGACCTCGCTGACCGAGATGATCGTCGCCTCGAGCACCGGATCGCGGATTTCGCGCCGGGCGAGCAGGTCGGCGAGCGCGTGGCGGACCTGTTCGCCGATGCGGAGCAGGCGGACCGATTTGCCCTTTTCGTCGTGCGCGGGTTTCATGGTGCCGGCCTTAGCAACAAAGCGCCCGTCGCGCGACCCTTACGACCCGGCGGCGATCGTCGCGAACATCGCCTGGACCAGCGCCGGCCCGGTCTCGCACGGGCGCGGCGCGGGATAGGTCGCGGCGAAGTCGAGGCTGTCGACGAGCAGCAGCGGGCCGTCGCCGTCGAGGCGGCGGTCGACCGCGATGATCGCCGCCGAAACGTTGCTCGGCAGCGGCACGCGGCGGATCGTCTCGGCGGTCGGGGCACGGCAGTTCTCGGCCGGGGTCGTCACCAGATATTCGCGGCAGATCGTCGGCCGATCGGTATAGATCGAGCAAGCCTCGTCGACGAGGAACGGGCAGTCGACCCGGGCGGCGAGATAGGCGTCGCCCCACGCCGCGCGTCCGTCCGCCGGCAGGCGGGCGATCGCGCCCGGGCTGGTGTCGATGCCGGCAGCGACGAAGGCAGCGCGGGCCGCGGCGAAGCGCTCGCGGACGGCGGCGGCGCGTGGCGCGGGCATCGCCGCGACGAGGCTCGCGAGCCCGCGCGCCTCCGACGGCGACACCGGCACCGCCTGGCGGCAGCACGCGGCGCACCCCGCCCGGCACGACACCGCCCGCCCCGGTGCCGCGTCGAGCGCGACGGCGCGGTCGACGATCCGGTCGGTGAGGTCGTGGAAGACCGGCAGCAGGTCGGCGAGCGCGGCTTCGGCGGCGGGCACGGTGACGCGGACGGTCATCGCCTCGCCCGCGATCCGCAGCGCGACCTCGCCGGTGATCATCGCGCCGCTCATGCCTTGGTGGCCAGCATCGCGAACACCGCCTGGACGATGCCCGGCCCCGGCTGGCTCGGCGGCGGTGCCGGATGCGTCGCCACCCAGTCGAGGCTGTCGACCAGCAGCAGCCGGCCCTGCCCCTCGAGCGCGCGGTCGACCGCGAACAGCGCCGCCGACACCGATCCCGGGATCGGCACGCGGCGGATGTCGGCGACGCTCGGCCGGCGGCAGTTCGCGGCGGGCGTCGTCACCAGATACTCGCGGCATATCGTCGGGCGTTCGGGGTGGATCGAGCACGATTCGTCGTCGAGGAACGGGCAGGCTACGCCCGCCGCGAGATAGTCCGCCCCCCACTGCACCTGCGCGTCGAGGTCGAGCCGGGCGACTTCGTCGGGCCGCGTCGTGATGCCGGCGGCGGCGAGCCGCGCCCGCGCATCGGCGAAGCGCGCGCGCACCGCGCCCGCCTGCGCCGCGGGCATCGCGTCGATCAGCGCGACGAGGCCGCGCGCCTCCGCCGGCGCGATCGGCACCGGCTGGCGGCAACACGCGCCGCAGCCGGCGCGGCACGAGACTTCGCGTCCCGGGGAGGCGTCGCGCTCGACCGCGCGGTCGACAAGCGTGCTCGTCAGGCTCTGGAAGACGGGCAGCAGGTCGCTTAGCGCGGTCGGCCCGACCGGGACCGTGACGCGCACCGTCATCGCGTCGCCGGCGACGTTCAGGGCGACCTCACCGGTGATGGTTTCGGGCAGCGCGTCGATCATCGCCGCAGTCTAGCCGCACCGCCCGCCGCGGCAAGCCGCCGCTAGAGGAAGCGCGCGACGACGTCGCGGTAGCTGCGGCTGACCTTGATCTGCGTGCCCGAGCCGAGGACGAGGAAGCATTCGCCGTTGGTGTGCGGCTTGACCGACTTGACGTTGTCGAGGTTGACGATCGTCGAGCGGTGGACCCGCTGGAAGCGGCGCGGGTCGAGGCGCTTTTCGAGGTCCTTCATCGTCTCGCGCAGGATCAGCGTCTGGTCGGCGGTATAGATGCACATGTAATCGCCGGCCGCGTCGATCCGTTCGATGTCGTCGACCTCGACGCGGAAGATTTGGCCGCGGTCCTTGATATTGATGATCCGTTCGAAGCGGTTCGCCGCCGGGTCGGTCCCGTTCGCGCCGTCGGCGATGTCCTCGGGCATCGAATCGGGCGCGACCTGGACGAGGATGTCCTTCAGGCGCTCGCGCTCCTCACAGCCGCGCTTCTCGTCGAGCCGGGTGCGGACCCGGTCGAGCGTCGCGGCGAGGCGGTCCTCCTCGACCGGCTTCATCAGATAGTCGACTGCGTGCGCCTCGAACGCCTTGACCGCGTGCTGCATGTACGCGGTGACGAAGACGAACAGCGGCGGCTCGACCTCGGCGAGACCGCCGACGACCGAGAAGCCGTCGAAGCCGGGCATCTGGATGTCGAGGAAGACGAGATCGGGCTTGAGCGTCTTGATCGCGCGGATCGCCTCGCGCCCGTTGGCGCAGCGGTCGACGATCTCGACGTCGTCGAACGCCGCGAGGCGGAGCTCGAGCCCCTGGATCGCGAGGCGTTCGTCGTCGACGAGGATGGTTCGGATCATGCTGCGCTTTCCCTGGTCCATTGCCCCGGTATCTGCGCCCCCGCCTTCAAGTCGATGCGGCCGCTCTCGGTTGCCGCCGAGAGCTCCTCATCCGCCTTGCCGTCCTCGGTCTGAAACGGCAAGTCGAGCAGCACGATCAGACCGCGCGGGAGGTTCGGTTCGAGTTCGAACCGATGGTCGTCGCCGTACGCCTGTGCGAGCCGATCGCGGATGTTGGGCAAGCCAACGCCCGTGCCCGAAGTAGTCACCGGCGCCTCGCCGTTCAACGCCGCGAAATCGATCCCCGGCCCGGTGTCGGCGACGGTGATCACCAGCCGCCGCTTGTCGCCCGCCCCAAGGACACGGATGTCGATGTCGATGTCGGCCCCGTCCTCGGTCGGGGTCACCGCGTATTTGACCGCATTCTCGATGATCGGCTGGAGGATCAGCGACGGCAGCCGTGCGACCATCGCCTGTGGCTCGATCTCGAACGACGCGCGCAGCCGTTCCTCGAAGCGCGTCCGTTCGATGTCGAGGTAGAGCTTGAGCGCTTCGGTCTCCTGCGCGACCGTCGCCAGCCCTTCGCGCTCGCCGACAAGGCTGTAGCGCAGAAACGACGACAACCGGCTGAGCATCGCATTGGCGCGCTCGGTCTGTTTGAGCAGCACCAGCGTCGAGATCGAGTTGAGCGTGTTGAACAGGAAGTGCGGGTTGAGCTGATAGCGCAGCATCTCGAGCTGCGCCGAATTCGCCTGCGCCGACACCGCCACCATCCGCGCCGACTGGTCGGCGAGAAGGAGGTAATAGTTGATCCCGTAATACAGCCCGCTCCACGCGCCGAGCACCGAGAAATCGAGCAGGATCGCGCCGAGGAACTCGATCCCCTGCGGCTTCCACCCGGGCTCGTAGAAGGTCGCATGCGCCCAGACCTCGAGCGTCGAGAACAGCGCCGAGGCGGCGGTCAGGATCAGCAGCGTCAACGTCCAGACGAAGACGGGGCGCATGGTGATGACGCGGCGATAGGCGGCGGCCATCAGCAGCGTCAGCGAGAATCCCGTCGCGGTGACGATGATCGTCGGCAGGACGAAGGTCAGCCCCATCCGGTTGGCGAGCCCGCCGAGTGTCCGCACGACGAGATATGCCCCCCAGCCGCCGCCCTGGAGCAGCCAGAAGGCGCGGTTCTTGTCGGTGAAGAAACCGAGGGGACGGAGTTCGGCGCGCGGCATCGGCGACGGTGTAGCAGGAACGCGCGGAGAAATCAGTCCTCCGGCGCGATCGTCACCTTGAGCCCGTCGAGCGCGGCGGTGAAGTCGATCTGGCACGACAGGCGCGATGTCGCGACGCGCTGGTCCGAGCTGTCGAGCAGGTCGTCCTCGTCGCGGTTGGCCGGGCCGACGCGGTCGAACCATTCGGGGTCGACGTGGACGTGGCACGTCGCGCAGCTGCACGACCCGCCGCACAGCGCGAGCAGTTCGTCGAAGCCGCCGTCGCGGATGATCTCCATCACCGAATGCCCGACCTTGGCGGGAACTTCGGCGGCGGTGCCGGCGCGGTCGGTGACGATGATCTGGGGCACGGGCGGGTCCTGTCGACGGATGGGATGGCTTGCGCCTAATAGCGGCCCACCGATGCGGCGCAAGCCGAGGAGAAACCATGGGACTGACCGCCGCGGCGCTCAAACACGGGCTCGACACGATCGCGGCGGCGTCGCCGCCGGTCGCCGCCGCCCTCGCGCGCGCCGGCTATCCGCCCGAGCGCATCCGCGAGCGCGGCGTCGAGACGCTGATGCGCGCGATCGTCGGGCAGCAGGTGTCGGTCAAGGCCGCCGACAGCATCTGGACGAAGCTGAGCGCGGCGTGCGGCGGCTTCACCGATCTGCGCGCGGTGCTCGCCATGCCGGTCGACGACCTTCGCGCCGCCGGATTATCGCGGCAGAAGGCGGCGTATATCCACGCGCTCGCCCATGCTTGCGTCCACGACGGGCTCGACTTCGGCGCGCTGCCCGCCGACGACGAGGAAGCGATCGCGCGGCTGGTCGCGGTCAAGGGTATCGGCCGCTGGTCGGCGGAGATCTATCTGCTGTTCGCCGACGGGCGCGGCGATGTTTTCCCGGCCGGAGACCTTGCCGTCCAAATCGAGCTCGGCCGCATCCTCGGCCTCGACGCGCGCCCGAGCGAGGGGGCGACGCGCAAGCTCGCCGCCGAATTCGCGCCGCACCGCGGCGCGCTCGCGGTGTTCCTGTGGCACCACTATACGCTGATCGGCGCGGCCGGCGCGATGGCGCAGGGCCCGCTCTAGCGCGGTCGCTAACTCGCGGCGTGCGGCGGCGCGCTGCCGTCGGTCAGGTCGATCATCTGGTAGTGCGGGCCCTTGACGCGGCGGCGGATCAGCGAATCGGTCGGCGTCTCAAAATCGGCGGTCAGCGTATAGCGCTCGATGCGATAGTGGCCGGGCGAGTCGTCGCTGCTCGCCGCCGACGGGGTATAGCGGCGGCCCGCGATCATCGCGACCAGCGGCGCGGCCCACCCAGTCGATCGCGAACTGCGCAGCACCTCGGGCGCGTTGACGCTGCCGTCGCTGCGGATGCCGAAGCCGATGTCGACCCACTGCAATCCGCGAACGTCATTCGACTTGTCGACCGTATCGAACGGGAAATCGAACCCGTTGCGAATATCCTCGTCGGCGGGCCTCGGATACGGCGGCGCGTAGACGAGCATCGGCAGCCCGGGATCGGGTTCGTTCGCCATTTCGGCGAGAACCGCGTCGATCGCGCTCTTGTCGCCGCGCCCCCGGGCGATCCGCGCGGTCAGCACGCGCGCGGCAATCCGGTAGGGTCGGGCTGCCTCGCCCGGGGTTGCCGAGAGACCGGCGAGAACGCGAAGCGCCTCCGGGTCGAGCGCCAGGCTATGAAGCGCCCACGCCCGGTGGATGTCGGCGGCGGCGACGATCGACGGCTGCTGCGCCGCGCGCGCATCGGCGGCGACCTTGATATAGGCACCCAGGCCGTCGCGCCGGTCGTTGGCCAGCCGCAGGTCGGCCACCCGCAAATCGGCCCAGAGCCGGTCAGGATCGCCGGCGGGCAGAAATTCATGCGTTACCCGCGCGCTGGCATAGGTCGCGGTGCGGACGTCGCGCTGCTCGCCGTAGTGCGCGGCGACGTTCGCCTGCGCGAGATAGAGTTGCGACAACGCGACCGGCTCGACTGCGCCCGCGCCCGCCTGCCGCCGCACCGCCTTCGCCAGCACGCCGCGTGCGCCGACATAATCGCCGCCGCGAAATAGCGCCTCGGCGTAGCGGATCGAGACGACGATGTCCTTCTTCGGCGAACACGACTCGGCGACGCAGGCGTCGACCGCGGCGGCATAGTCCTTGAGCCGGGTGCCGGTGATCGTGATCGGGGCGTCGGCGGGCGCCGGGTTCGTCGCGATCGGCGCGGCAAGAACGAGGGCAAGGAGCGCAATCGGCATAACGATCTCCTGAACGACTGCGAAAGTGTCTAACGCGCGCCGCGCGGAGTCAATCATCACCGGATGACGCAGCGGCGCCGTTGGCTTATGCTGGGGCTCCACCCGCGCGAGGCCCCGTGACCCAGAGCTATTTCGTCAAGACCTTCGGCTGCCAGATGAACGTCTACGATTCCGAACGGATCGGCGAGCTGCTCGAGGCCGAGGGCTATGCCGCCGCACCCGATGCGGCGCGCGCCGATGTCGTCGTGCTCAACACCTGCCACATCCGCGAGAAGGCGGCGGAAAAGGTCTATTCCGACATCGGCCGGCTCAAGGCGTCGCGGCGGCCGTCGGGGGTCAAGCCGGTCGTCGTCGTCGCCGGCTGCGTCGCGCAGGCCGAAGGGGCGGAGATCGTCCGCCGCGCCCCGGCGGTCGACGTCGTCGTCGGGCCGAACGCGTACCACCGGCTGCCCGCGCTGTTGAAGGCCGGCGGCGTCGACACCGACATGCCGGTCGAGTCGAAGTTCGCCGCACTGCCGCCGCGCCGCGCCAAGGTGCCCGCCTCGGCGTTCCTGACGGTGCAGGAAGGCTGCGACAAGTTCTGCACCTTCTGCGTCGTGCCGTACACGCGCGGCGCCGAGCTGTCGCGCGACCCCGACGCGCTGGTCGCGGAAGCCGAAGCGCTCGTCGCCGGCGGCGCGAAGGAGCTGACGCTGCTCGGGCAGAACGTCAACGGCTACCACGCGTGCGGGGTGTCGTTTGCGGCGTTGCTCAAGCGAATCGCCGCGGTGCGCGGACTGGTGCGGCTGCGCTACACCACCTCGCACCCGCGCGACATGACCGACGAGCTGATCGCCGCCCACGCGCAACTCCCTGAATTGATGCCCTATCTCCATCTGCCGGTGCAGTCGGGGTCCGACCGGCTGCTCAAGGCGATGAACCGCGCCCATACACGGTCGAGCTACCTCGCCACCCTCGACCGCCTCCGCGCCGCCCGGTCGGACATCGCGCTTTCGGGCGACTTCATCGTTGGTTTTCCAGGGGAATCCGACGCCGACTTCGCCGACACTCTCAGTATCGTCCGCGAAGTCGGCTATGCCCAGGCGTACAGCTTCAAATACTCGCCCCGCCCCGGCACCCCCGCCGCGACGATGACGGACCAGGTGCCGGAGGACGTCAAGGACGCCCGCCTCGCCGAACTCCAGGCCACGATCGCCGCCACTGCCCTCGCCTTCAACCGCGCAAGTGTCGGAAAACGCTGCGATGTCCTGCTCGAACGCCCCGGCCGCCGCCCTGGACAGCTGATCGGCAAGTCGCCGTGGCTGCAATCGGTATTCGTCGTCTCGCCAAGCGCCAGAATCGGGGATATCGTCACCGTCGACCTGATCGACGCCCAGCCCAACAGCCTCGAAGGAGCGCCTGTGAACCTGACCCGAGCCGCCGCCTAGTGCCGAAGAAACCAGCGCCCCGGAGCAGTTCGGGTGGGGGAACGCGTTCGGGCGGCGCGGCGCGCCCCCAGCGGCCGGGATCGCCGGTGACCGGGGCGAGCGACCGGGTCCGGCTCGAACTCGAATACGACCGGCCGCAGTTGCTCGGCCCGTTGTTCGGGCAATACGACCAGAACCTGATCGTCCTCGAAAACCGCCTCGGCGTGTACATCGCGGCGCGCGGCAACAAGGTGTCGATCGAGGGCGAGGCCGACAGCGCGGCGCGCGCGCGCGATATCCTGATCACGCTCTACAACCGGCTGACGCAGGGCCACGGCGTCGACGTCGGCGATGTCGAGGCGGCGGTGCTGATGAGCGCCGAGCCGACGCTGTCGGGGTTGACGCTCGCCGACGACGGCGCACCGAACCCGGCGGTCGTCATCCGCACCCGGCGCAAGACGATCGTGCCGCGCTCGCCGACACAGGTGAAATACATCGAGGCGCTGGGTCGCGACGACGTCATCTTCGCGCTCGGGCCGGCGGGCACCGGCAAGACCTATCTCGCGGTGGCGCAGGCGGTCAGCCAGCTCGTCGCCGGATCGGTCGACCGGCTGATCCTGTCGCGCCCGGCGGTCGAGGCGGGCGAGCGGCTCGGCTTCCTTCCCGGCGACATGAAGGACAAGGTCGATCCGTACCTGCGCCCGCTCTACGATGCACTCTACGACATGCTGCCGACCGAGCAGGTCGAGCGGCGGCTGAGTTCGGGCGAGATCGAGATCGCCCCGCTCGCCTTCATGCGCGGGCGGACGCTGGCGAACGCGTTCATCATCCTCGACGAGGCGCAGAACACGACGCCGCTGCAGATGAAGATGTTCCTGACGCGCTTCGGTCAGGGATCGCGGATGGTCGTCTGCGGCGACCCGAACCAGGTCGACCTGCCCAACCCGGCGTCGTCGGGGCTCGCTGACGCGGTGCGCAAGCTCGAGGGGATCGGCGGCATCTCGACGCTGCGCTTCTCGTCGCGCGAAGTCGTCCGCCACCCGATCGTCGGCGCGATCGTCGAGGCGTACGAGGGGCCGCCGCAAGATGCCTGAGCCAGGATGCTGACGGTCGACACCGAAGTCGCCGCAGGCGCGTGGGGCGACGGCGACTGGGAGGCGCTCGCCACCGCCGCCTGCGCCGCCGCGCTCGCGCAGACGACGCACGCGCATCTCGACCGCGCCGGCTATGTTGCCGAGGTCGCGGTGCGGCTGACCGACGACGCCGAGGTGCGGACGCTCAACGCCCAGTACCGGCACAAGGACCAGCCGACCAACGTGCTGTCGTTCCCGATGGTCCAGCCCGACCTGCTCGACGGCCTTGCCAATTCGGACGACGGCGAGGTGCTGCTCGGCGACATCGTCCTCGCGTTCGAGACGTGCGCGGCCGAGGCGACGGCGAAGGGCGTGGCGCTCGCCGACCACGCCCGCCATCTGATCGCCCACGGCATGCTCCACCTGCTCGGCCTCGACCACGGCGATGACGCGGCGGCCGAGCATATGGAGGCGCTTGAAACCGCCGCGCTGGCGACACTCGGGCTTGCCGATCCGTACGCGGCGACCGATTAAGGGGCATGACCGACCCGCACCCTAGTAGCGACTTCGCCACGCGCCTGTGGCGGGGTCTGCGGATCATGATCGGCGCCGGCGGTGCCGAGCCGACGCTGCGCGAGAGCCTCGAGGAGGCGATCGACGAGCATGAAGGCGAGCCGTTCGACCGCGACGACCTGTCGGCGGTCGAGCGGACGATGCTCAAGAACCTGCTTCACTTCGGCGAGCGGCTGGTCGACGACGCCGCCGTGCCGCGCGCCGACATCGTCGCGTTCGACGTCGACGACCGCTTTGCCGACCTGGTCGAGCTGTTTCGCGAGGCCGGCCACAGCCGCCTGCCGGTGTTCGAGGACAGCCTCGATAACGTCGTCGGCATGATTCACATCAAGGACGTCTACACCCGGATCGCGACGACCTTCGACGACGCGATCTCGTCGAAGCCGTTCCTCGATTTCGACATCCGCTCGCTGCTGCGCACCGTGCTGTTCGTGCCGTCGTCGATGCGCGTCCTCGACCTGCTCGCGCGGATGCGGTCGGGGCGGACGCACATGGCGATCGTGGTCGACGAATTCGGCGGCACCGACGGGCTGGTGACGATCGAGGACCTCGTCGAGGAAATCGTCGGCGACATCGAGGACGAGCACGACGAGGACGAGGCGAAGCTGCTCCAGGCGATCGGCGACGACATGTACGAGGCCGACGCCCGGCTCGAACTGTCCGAGCTCGAGGAGACCACCGGCCATGTCTTCGCGGCGGAGAAGATCGGCGGCGAGGTCGATACGCTCGGTGGCATGGTGTTCATGCTCGCGGGCCGCGTCCCCGCGGTCGGCGAGATGGTCGACCACCCCTCGGGCTGGCGCTTCGAGGTGATCGATGGCGACCCGCGCATGGTCCGGCGGCTGCGCCTGTATCCGCCGGTCGCGGTGGCCTGACGCGAGGCTATTTACCGCGTTCCGGCAACGCGGTAGCGATGGCGCGGCTTTAACCGAAGGCGTTCCCGCATATGCGTTTTTCCGTCGCGCTCCTGCTTGCTGCATCGCTGGCGACGCCGACGCTCGCGCAGGAACGCCCCGTCCGCAGCGAGGCCAGCGCCGGCAGCGAGACGCCGCGCGGTGCCGCGCGCCGCGGCGCGACCGCCGAACCCGACGAAGCCGGACGCGGCGACGCGACCAACACCCAGCCGGCGGGCGACCCCCGCGCGGCCAAGGCGCGCGAGAACAAACTCGGCGACAGCGACGTCGCCACCGCACCGATCCGCGAGTTGCGCGTGCCGTCGCGCCACACCGCGACGATCGGCGGGCGGAGCATCGCCTATACCGCGACCGCCGGCACGGTGACGATCCGCGACGACGACGGCAAGCCGACCGCGAGCATGTTCTACGTCGCCTACACCACCGGCGAGCCCGGGCGGCCGGTGACCTTCCTCTACAACGGCGGTCCCGGGTCCTCGACGCTGTGGCTGCACATGGGGTCGCTGGCGCCGGTGCGGGTACGGACCGACAGCCCGGGGGCGACCGCCGGGCCGCCGTTCCAGCTGATCAACAACCCCGACAGCCTGCTCGACAAGTCCGATCTCGTCTTCGTCGATGCGATCGGCGCGGGCTTCTCGCGTCCGCTCGGCGACACCAAGCTCCAGGCGCTGTGGGGCACCGACGCCGACATCGACGCCTTCGCCCGCGGCATCGAGCGCTGGCTGACGATCAACGACCGCTGGAACGCGCCGAAGTTCATCTTCGGCGAATCGTACGGCACGACCCGATCGGGCGGGCTGTCGTACCGGCTGGCGCAGGACGGGGTGCAGCTCAACGGCGTCGTCCTGCTGTCGTCGATCATGAATTATGGGCGCCGCGCGGTCGGGCTCGATCAGGACCTGATCAACTATCTGCCGAGCTATGCCGCGACCGCGGCGTACCACCACCGCATCCCGGCTCCCGCCGACCTGCCGGCGTTCCTTGGCGCGGCACGGGTGTTCGCGCGCGGGCCGATGGCGCAGGCGCTGGCGCAGGGGCAGGACCTGCCAGACGCCGAGCGGACGGCGATCGCGCAGCAGATGGCGGGCTTCACCGGGCTGTCGGTCAAGTTCATCCTCGACAGCGACCTCCGCGTCGACCTCGGTCGCTTCCGCAAGGAATTGCTCCGCGACCAGCGGCGGACGCTCGGGCGCTACGACAGCCGCTTCACCGGCATCGACGTCGACGCCGCCGCCGAATCGCCCGAATACGACCCGTCCGACACCGGCATCACCGGCGCGTTCGTGTCGAGCTTCCACCATTATCTGGCGCGCGACCTCGGCTTTTCGTCCGACATGGCCTACCGCCCGACCTATTATTCGCAGTCGCTGAAATGGGACTTCAACCACCGCGCGCCGGGCGGACGCGGCGGCGGCGCGACGAACAACGCCGACACCGCGCTCGACCTGTCGGCGGCGATGCGCGAGAACCCGCACCTGCTCGTCTACTCGCTGAACGGCATCTACGACATGGCGACGCCGTTCTTCGGCACCGAATACGACCTCGCGCATCTGCAGATCGACAAGACGCTCCGCCCGAACCTGCGCTTCGCTTATTACCCGTCGGGACACATGGTCTATCTCAACACCGAGGCGCTGCATTCGATGAAGGCCGATCTCGCCCGCTTCTACGACGACGCGGTCGGGCGCTAGCCGCTCAGTCGGCGGCCGACGGCAGCGCATCGAGGCGCGCGGCTTCGAGCGAGATCGCGCCGGGCGGGACCGGCAGCGTATCCCACGGCAAATCCTTCTTTTGCGTGTACGCCCAGCGTTCGAGCCAGTCGTCGCCGTTGGGACCGGCATAAGTATCGGGCAGCGCGTACACCGGATCGGTCAACGCCGTGTCGAGCGTCACCCCGCGCAATTTCTCGTGGCGCAGGATCCGCGCCAGCGCGCCGATGCTGTCGGCGTTGAGGCGGCTGGCGTGGAGCAGGAAGACATAGGCCGGCTCGCGCCCGAGCAGCATCCGCGCCGCCGAGCGGTACCAGGGGACGATCCGCCGCGAAAAGGCGATATACTCGCGCCGGACCTTGCGCGCGGCGCGGGTGTCGTGGCGCGCGACGTCGTCGTCATAGACCATCGCGAAGATGTCGTCGGCGTTCTCCATCGTCACCGGCGCGACGCGGTAGCCGTCGCTCGCGAGCCACGCGGCGAACTTGTCGCGGATCGCCAGCGCGGTCTGCAGGTTCTCCTGGGCGGTCATCACGG
>CAXTPH010000008.1:0-22220 GCA_964245955.1 uncultured Sphingomonadaceae bacterium
TGGTTCCACTCGAGACGCTGCGCGACCGCTACCGCGCGTCGGCGTGAGCCGTTACATCGTCGAGATCATGCCCGCCGCCGCGGCTGCCATCACCGCCGTCGTCACCCAGCCGAGTGCCTTGAGCCCGCGCGGCAGGACGAAGTCGCCCATGACGTCGCGGCGCGCGCCCATCAGCAGGATCATCGCCATGATCGGCACGGCAACGACGCCGTTGATCACCGCGGTCCAGAACAAAGCCTTGATCGGGTCGAGCGGCGTGAAATTGAGCCCGGCGCCGACGAGCGTCGCGGCGACGATCACCCCGTAGAAGAAGCGCGCGCGGCCGAGCTTGCGCGCAAGCCCGACATGCGCGCCGACCGCCTCGCCGATCGCGTACGCCGCCGACCCGGCGAGGACCGGCAGCGCGAGTAGCCCGGTGCCGACGATGCCGAGCGCGAAGACCGCGAACACCAGCGGCCCGGCGACCGGGCGCAGCGCCTCCGCCGCCTGCGCCGACGTCTGGATGTCGGTGACGCCGTGCGCGTTCAATGTCGCCGCCGTCGTCACAATGACGAACAACGCGACGAGGTTCGAGAACGCCATGCCGAGATACGTGTCCCAGCGGATGCGCTTGAACTCGGCGAACGCCTGGTCGGGGGCGCGGATCAGCGGCCGCGCGCCGGTCCGCTCCTTGACCTCCTCGACCTCTTCCTCGGCCTGCCAGAAGAACAGGTAGGGGCTGATCGTCGTGCCGAAGATCGCGACGACGATCGTCAGATACGCCGCCGACCACGTCGGGTGCGGGATCAACAGCCGGGTAACGACGTGCCCCCACGGAATATGGACGACGAGCGCGACCCCAACATAGGCGAACAGCGAGAGCGTCAGCCATTTGAGCACCGAGACGTAGCGCGAGTAGCGGACGAAGATTTCGAGCCCGATCGACAGCAGCGCCAACAGCCCGACGTAGAGTAGCGCCGGGCCGCCGATGACAAGCTGGATCGCCGCCGCCATCGCGCCGAGATCGGCCCCGAGGTTGATCGTGTTCGCGACGAGCAGAAGTCCGACGAGGCCGAACACGACGGGCCTCGCATAATGCAGCCGCAGGTTGCCGGCGATGCCGCGCCCGGTGACGCGCCCGATCCGCGCGCTGATCTCCTGGATCGCGCACATCAGCGGCAGGCTGAACAGCATGATCCAGCCGAGGTCGTAGCCGAACTGCGCCCCGGCCTGCGAATAGGTGGCGATGCCGCTCGGGTCGTCGTCGGACGCGCCGGTGATCAGCCCGGGGCCGAGGATCTGGAGCAGCTTCGGCCGCGTCGGCTGCTTGATGACGTCGGGCAGGTTGGGGATCGCCGCGTCGTCGTCGTGCATCGCCGGGTCCGATCATCGCCGCGCCGATGCTCGTACGACCGGGCGCCCTGATCGGCAAATCGTCGCATCGCCAAGCACGATCGCCGATGGCTATTGTCGACGTGCCTGTTACGGTTGCGGTGGCGTTAAGATCAGCGAGCGAAACGCGGGCCTTGGGGGATGAGCGATGGCGACTGCAGCGAACGGATGGCTTGACCGTGCCCGGACAATCGCTGGTCCTGGTTTCAACCGCTGGCTGGTGCCGCCGTGCGCGCTCGCGATCCACCTGTGCATCGGCATGGCGTACGGGTTCAGCGTCTTCTGGCTGCCGTTGAGCCGCGCGATCGGCATCACCGACCCGGTCGTGTGCAAGGGCATGACGCTGGCGACCGCGCTGACGACGACGACGTGCGACTGGCGGGTGAGCGACCTCGTCTGGACCTATACCCTGTTCTTCGTCGTCCTCGGTGCGGCGGCGGCGATCTGGGGCGGGTGGCTCGAGCGCGTCGGTCCGCGCAAGGCCGGCGTCGTCGCGGCGTTCGCGTGGTGCGGCGGCATGGGCATCGCCGCGGTTGGCGTGTCGATCCATCAGCTCTGGCTGATCTGGCTCGGCTCGGGGCTGATCGGCGGCATCGGGCTGGGCCTCGGCTACATCTCGCCGGTTTCGACCCTGATCAAATGGTTTCCCGACCGGCGCGGCATGGCGACGGGGATGGCGATCATGGGCTTCGGCGGCGGCGCGCTGATCGGCTCGCCGCTCGCCGACATCCTGATGAAGCATTTCGCAGGTCCGACCGGCGTCGGTGTCTGGCAGACCTTCCTTGTCCTCGCCGCCGGTTATTTCGTCTTCATGATGGCGGGCGCGATCGGCTACCGGGTCCCCCCCGACGGCTACGCCCCCGCCGGCTGGACGCCGCCCGCCGCGACCGCCGCGAGCCGCTTCAACGTCGCGCTCGGCGACGCACATCGCACCCCGCAATTCTGGCTGATCTGGAGCGTGTTGCTGCTCAACGTCTCGGCGTCGATCGGCATCATCGGCGTTGCCTCGCCGATGCTGCAGGAACTGTTCGGCGGCCGGCTGATCGGCGACGCGAGCGCGCTGTTCACCAATTTCGACGCCGGGCAGAAGAAGGCGGCGGCGACGGTCGGCGCGGGCTTCGTCGGCATCATAAGTCTGTTCAACATCGCCGGGCGGTTCTTCTGGGCGGCGCTGTCGGACCGGATCGGGCGCAAGCCGCTCTATGCGGTGATTCTCGCGCTCGGCGCGGTGCTCTACGGCCTCGCCGCGCCGGCAACCGCGGGGGTCAGCCTCGCGTTGTTCATCGTCACTTTCGCGGTGATCGCGTCGATGTACGGCGGCGGCTTCGCGACGGTCCCGGCCTATCTTGCCGACATTTTCGGGACGAAATACGTCGGCGCGATCCACGGGCGGTTACTCACCGCCTGGTCGTGCGCCGGGGTCGCCGGGCCGCTGCTCGTCGCGGGCATGCGCGATGCGCGGATCGCCGAGGGCGTGCCGCGCGCCGAGGTCTATGGCCCGATCTACCTGCTCCTCGCGGGGATGCTCGTCGTCGGCTTCGTCGCCAATCTTCTCGTCCGCCCGGTCGCGGCGAAGTGGCACATGACCGAGACCCCCGCCGTCGCCGCGCCGACGGCGACGGTCGCAGGTCATACCGGCGGGGCGAGCCTGACCGCGATTCTCGCCTGGGCGGCGGTCGGACTTCCGATCGCATGGGGCGTCTATATGGCGGTGCTCAAAGCCGCGGTACTGCTCAAATAGCTACGGCTGCATCGCGTACAGCTTGACGATCCCGTAGAGGAAATCGCGGCCGTTGTAGAGCGAGGTCACGCGGACGCGCTCGTTCAGCCCGTGGACGCCATTGCCGTCGGGGTCGCCGAACATGCCGGTGACGCCGTAGGTCGGAATGCCGACCGGCGATAGGAACGCGCCGTCGGTCGCGCCCGCGGTCAGGATTGGGATGATCGGCGTGCCCGGCCAGATCGTCGCCGCGACGGTCTTGATCGGCCCCATGATCTCGGGCGTCAGCGGCGGCGGCGCCTTCGTCACCTCGCTCCGCGCACCCATCGCGGTGACCTTGACCGCGGGGTCGGCGACCAGGCGTTCGAGCGTAGCGCGGACCTGCTCGGCCGACGTGCCGGGGAAGATGCGGCAGTTGACGTTAGCTCGCGCGCGCTGCGGCAGCGCGTTGGTCGCGTGACCCGCGTCGAGCATCGTCGCGACGCAGGTGGTGTGGAGCATGCCGTTATAACCGGGGTCGCCCTCGATCACCGCCGCCGCGGCGGCATCCTTCGGGTTGGTCGCGATCGTCGTCATCGCCGCGCCCATCGCGCCGCCGACCATCGGCGCCATCGTCGTGTAGAAACCTCGCGATGCGTCGGTCAGCTCGACCGGAAATTGATATGCCTCGATGTTCACCAGCCCGTGCGCGAGGTGGTAGATCGCATTATCCTTCGTCGGGCGCGACGAATGCCCGCCGGGATTGGTCACCTCGAGCCGGTAATCCTGCGGGAATTTCTCACCCGCCTCGATGTTGAGCGCGACCGGCTTGCCCGCGGCGTCGAGGCGTCCGCCCGCGCCCTCGTTAAGCGCAAACGCGGCGTCGATCAGCGTGCGCTCGTTCTTGGCGAGATAGCCTGCGCCGTTGAACGCGCTCGCGGTCTCCTCGCCGCAGGTCAGCGCGAGCTTGACGGTGCGGCGGGGCTTGAAGCCGTCGGTCTTGAAGCGGACGAGCGTGTCGACGAACACCGCGGCGCTCGCCTTGTCGTCGCTCGACCCGCGCGCGTAGAAATAGCCGCCCTCCTCGACGAGCTTGAACGGGTCGCGCGCCCAGTCCTCGCGCTTCGCTTCGACGACGTCGATGTGCGCGAGGAGCAGCATCGGCCGCGCCTTCGGATCGGAACCCGGCAACACCGCGACCAGCCCGCCTTCCTTCGGGTGCCCCTCGGCCTGGAACGGGTGAAGATCGGCATCGGCGAACCCCGCCGCCTTCAGCCGCGCCGCCATCTTCGCCGCCGCGAGCGTGCAATCGCCCGCCGACAGCGTCGTATTGGTCTCGACGAGCTCGCGGTAGAGGTCGCGAAACGCGGCCTGGTCGGGGCGCGGTGCGGCCGCGAGGGGGGCCGCCGTTAGGCCAAGCGCAGCGGTCGCTGCCAGCATCATCGAACGCATCACCCGCGGCCCCCTCGTGGTTGTCGTGCCGACGCTACCACGCCGTCGCTCGGGCACAAGGGCGCCGCGGGACGGGCACCTTGCCATCACGCTTTTCGATGCCACGACCGCGCTATAGCGCGGTTGCGCGATCGCCGGTGCTTCCGCATAAATCAGCGTCATGAAAACCTTGCTCGCCGCGCTGCTGCTCGCCACTCCCACGCTCGCTGCGCCACCGGCCGCGATCACGGCGATGACCCCCGACATTCCGAAGAAGTTCGCCAACCCCGGAGCCGACGCCGCCGCCGACTACGTCAAGCGGACGGTCGAGATCCCGATGCGCGACGGGGTCAAGCTCCACACCGTCATCGTCGTGCCCAAGGGCGCGACCCACGCCGGTATCATCCTGACGCGAACCCCGTACCACGCCGACAAGCGCGCCGAGCGGAGCGTCTCGCCGTCGATGGTGGCGATGCTGCCGCAGGGCGACGAGGTGTTCGCCGCCGCCGGCTATATCCGCGTCTTCCAGGACGTCCGCGGCAAGTACAAGTCGGGCGGCGACTATGTCATGGTCCGCCCCGTCCGCGGGCCGCTCAACCCGACCAGGGTCGACCACGGCACCGACGCGTGGGACACGATCGACTGGCTGGTCAAGCACGTCCCCGAGAGCAACGGCAAGGTCGGGATGCTCGGCAGCAGCTACGAAGGTATGACCGTGCTGATGGCGCTGACCGACCCGCATCCGGCGCTCAAGGTCGCGATTCCGATGTCGCCGATGGTCGACGGCTGGAAGGGCGACGACTGGTTCCACAACGGCGCGTTCCGCCAGAACAGCTGGAGCTATCACGCGTCGCAGACCGAGGTGAAGGGCGACGGCGACGAGGTCGCGCAGGGGATCTACGACGATTACGACGCGTATCTCCGTGCCGGGTCGAGCGGCGATTACGCGCGCAAATACGGCCTCGCCGACCTGCCCTATTCGCAGAAGGTGATGCAGCACCCGGCATACGACGCCTTCTGGTCGGAGCAGGCGCTCGACAAGACCCTCGCCGCGCACCCGCCGAAGGTGCCGACGATGCTCGTCGTCGGGCGGTGGGACCAGGAGGACATCTACGGCGCCTATGCGGTGTATACCGCGCTCAAGGCGGCGAACGTCGCCCCGGCGTATCTCGTCGTCGGGCCGTGGCGGCATTCGGGGGTCAATTACGACGGGTCGAGCCTCGGCCCGATCAAGTTCACCGGCGACACGGCTCTGGAATTCCGCCGCGACGTGATGCAGCCGTTCCTCGACCAGTATCTCAAGGACGACGCGCCGAAGGCCGACACGCCGCCGGTATGGAGTTACGAGACCGGGACCAACCACTGGCGGCGGCTCGACGGCTGGCCGAAGGCGGCGGCGCTCAAGCCGCTGTACCTGCAGGCGGGGATGGGGCTCGGGTTCGACGCGCCCGCGGCCGGGCACGACGACTATGTCTCCGACCCCGCGCACCCGATCCCCTTCGTCCCGCGCCCGGTCCGGATGGAGGACCGGGCCGTGTGGACGCAATGGCTCGTCACCGACCAGCGGCCGGCGAATGCGCGCACCGACGTCCTCAGCTATGTCGGGCCGGTGCTGACCTCGGCCGTCCACGTCGCCGGCCAGTCGATGGTCAATTTGTTCGCCGCGACGACCGGGACCGACGCCGACTGGGTGGTCAAACTGATCGATGTCTATCCTGACGAGGTGCCGTCGCAGCCCGAACTCGGCGGCTACCAGTTGCCGATCGCGCTCGATATTTTCCGCGGGCGGTATCGCGATTCGCTGTCGGCGCCGACCGCGATCCCGGCCAACACCCCGCAGAAGTACCGCTTCGCGCTGCCCAACGCCGACCATGTTTTCCTGCCCGGCCACCGGATCATGGTCCAGATCCAGTCGAGCCTGTTCCCGCTCTACGATCGCAATCCGCAGACCTTCGTGCCGAACATCTTCGACGCGAAGCCGGGTGACTATCGCGCCGCGACCGAGACCGTTCTGCGCGGCGGCGCGACGGCAAGCGCGATCGAGCTGCCGGTGGTCGGCGATTGACCCCGGCCGATACCGAAACCTTCTTCGCCCGGTTGAGCGCGGGCAATCCGGCCCCGGCAACCGAGCTCGCGTACGAGAATCCGTTCGAACTGCTCGTCGCGGTCGTCCTGTCGGCGCAGTCGACCGATGTCGGGGTCAACCGTGCGACCAAGGGCCTGTTCGCCGCTGCGAGCACACCCGCGGCGATGGTCGCGCTCGGCGAGGACGGCATCCGCGACCGCATCCGAACGATCGGCCTGTTCAACACCAAGGCGAAGAACGTCCTCGCGCTCAGTGCCGTACTCGTCGCGCACCACGGCGGCGCAGTGCCGCACGACCGCACCGCGCTCGAGGCGCTACCCGGGGTCGGCCGCAAGACCGCGAATGTCGTCCTCAACGAAATCTTTGGTGACGAGACCTGCGCCGTCGACACCCACATCTACCGCGTCGCCAATCGCACCGGGCTCGCCCCCGGGTCGACCCCGCGCGCGGTCGAGGATGCGCTGATGGCGGTCATTCCCCGGGCTTATCGGCGGCACGCCCATCATTGGATCCTGCTTCATGGCCGCTACGTCTGTCTCGCGCGCAAACCCGAATGCTGGCGATGCATCGTTTCCGATGTTTGTGCGTACTTACCGAAGACCGAGGCACGGGCATCATAAAACACGCGTGGTGAGGGTTCACCGCCTGTTCATGGCCGGTTGCGTTAGGCTATACGGTTAGTATTTAGTAGCGTTGCGTATATTTCATAGTGAGCGAGATGGCGCGATGCGGTGGTCGGCAATAGCAGCGGGCGCGTCTGTTGGACTGGCACTCGCCGGCTGTACCGCGAACAATGCCGCGAAACCCCCGGTTGCCGTCGCGACGACTGTCCCTCCCGCGTCTGCAACGGCCGTCCCGTTGCGTTCATGTGTCCAGCTCAATCGCATTCGTGAGGCTCGGGTCGTCGACGACCGGACAATCGATTTCTACCTGAGCAGCTGCGAGGTGCTGCGCAACACGTTGCCGAACAGCTGTCCCGGGCTCGGCTTCGAGCGCGCCTTCAGCTATGCGACGTCGCTCAGCCAGCTGTGCTCGGTCGACATCATCACCGTCATCGTCCAGGGCGGCGGTCCACGCCGCGGCGCAAGCTGCGGGCTAGGCGCGTTCGTGCCGTACACACCCGTCGCGAAATAGCACGCTGGCGCGGCACGGGCTACTTTGCTAAGCCGCTGCCAATGCACCCGTAGCTCAGCTGGATAGAGCACTGCCCTCCGAAGGCAGGGGTCGGGGGTTCGAATCTCTCCGGGTGCACCATTTTCCAACGAGCTAGCGCGGTCCGAGTTGGTTGGTATGGAATGAGCACAGAAAAAAGCGCGGATCAGCTCGTGACGCGCCATTGGCTCCCTTATTCCAACTAGTGCGAGTGCTGCCTTTAACACTCATGTCGAGATGTGGCCGCCAGCGTTTCCAAGCCGGAGGCTGAGTCGCAGCTAGTTTCCTGTTAGGCGCGACCCAGCCGACCGAGATCGCTCCAGAGCCTCAGACATTGCGCTTGAGACCCAATTTGACCTCGACCCGGACGCATTAGGTGTCATGCGCGCTCCCCGAACTAGACGCTTATTCACGTTTTGAATGGGTCGCGAAACGACGGTCTGGTTCGGCTGACGTCGGTGTTGAAGCTGCCAGAGCATAACTCCTGACGCGCCGTTTAGAATTTCGCGATCAGCGCGACCCCGCCGATCATCAGCGCCGCGCCGATCGCGCGCTGTGGGTTCATCGCGTGCGGCTCCATCCGCAACAGACCGAAATGATCGATCGCGAGGCTGGCGATAATGTTGGCGGTGATGGTGACACCGTTGACCGGGCCGGCACCGAGCTTCTGAATCAGTGTGAAGCCGGCAAACACCGCGACCGCGCCGACGATGCCGCCGAGCGGCGCCCACCACGGCAGCGCGGCGAGGTCGGCGCCGGTCGGCAGCGGGCGTGGCATGCAGGCAAACAGCGCAACCGTCGTGAACATCACCAGCATGAACGAGATTGATGTCGCGAGCCACGGATTGACCATCGACTTGTTGAGTTGGCCGCCCATGGCGGCACCGGCCGCCTGCAGCATGCCGGCGACGAAAATAAAGGGGAATGCCCAGGCAGCGTTCATGGTCGTGATCCTTTCAGCCGAGGAGAAGCCGGGAGCCGAGCGCGGCGGCCAGCGCGACCGGCATCGCGACCGCGCCGATTTTGAGGAAGGTCCAGAAGCCGACGTCTTCGCCCTCGCGGCGGATTGCCTGGAGCCACAGAATCGTCGCGAGCGAGCCGGTGACCGACAGGTTGGGACCGAGGTCGACCCCGATCAGCAGCGCATCGGTGACGAGGCGCGGCGGATGCGCCTGCGCGACCGCGTTGGCGGCGACTAGTCCGGCAGGCAGGTTGTTCATCAGGTTCGAGACGAACGCTAGGATTGTCCCCGATACCGCCGCCGCCTGGACCGGATCGTGTGCAGCGCTTCGGATCGCATCGGCGACTACGCGAATAACGCCGGTCCGATCGAGCGCTTCGACCAGCACGAACAGCCCGGCCACCAGCGGCAGCACGCCCCATGAAATCTCGCGGGCGAGGTCGAGCGGCGAGCGCCGGGCGACGAGCGAGACGCCTAGTGCGGTCGCCAGCCCCGCAAGCGCGGTCGGCACTCCCAGTTCCCAGTCGAGCGCCGACGCGGTGACGAGCAACACCGCCGTCAACCCGATGCACGCGCAGGCGACCTTGCCGGCGATCGACAGCGGTTCGCGCTCGGCGTCGCGCTCGCAGTCGCCGGTGATGCGCTTGTGCGCGAGCCAGCGAAGAACGGCGAAGGTGGCGGCCACCGACGCGAGCGACGGCAGCGCGAACGAGCCGAGCCATTGCCCGAGCGGCGGCATCTGGCCGCCGTAAAGAACGAGATTGGCCGGGTTGGAGATCGGCAGGACGAAGCTCGCGGCATTGGCGATCAGCGCGCAGGCCAGGAGAAGCGGCAGCGGTTCGGCCTTGGCCTTGCGTGCCGCCGCCAGCACGGCCGGCGTCAGCACCACGGCGGTCGCGTCGTTCGACATAAAGACGGTGACGACGATGCCCGTCGTGTAGATAATGCCGAACAGCCGTGGGCGCGAGCCGGCGGCGGCCTTGACTGCTGTCGCCGCGACCCAGTCGAACACGCCGTGCGCGCGCGCCGTCTCGCTCAGGAGCATCATGCCGGTTAGGAACAGATAGACGTCGAGCCCCTTGGCGACGGCGCTGCCGGCGGCGGCGAGCGGCAACAGCCCCGTTACCACGAGCAGTGTTGCGCCAGCGACCGCCCAGATCCATTCGGGCCAGCGCAGCGGCCGGCCGATCACGCCCGCCGTCGACAGACCGGCGATCGCCCACGTCGCGCCGACGGCGGCGGTCACCAGCCGGCGCCGTTCTTGTTTGGACCGAGCTGCATGCCTTCGATGCCGGCGACCGGCCACGCCCCGATCGCGTGGCACGCGTGGCCCGGCGCGACGACGAGGCTCCGCCTGGGCAGCGCGCTGGCCTCGCGGATTAACACGTCGATCGCGTCGCGACCGTCCCCGCTGACGACCTCGATCCGGTGGACGCCGGGCTCGCTTATCGCGATTTCAGCAAGCCACATTCCGTCGCTGTGCCGCATCGCGACGCGCGAATTGCCATCAACAATAGCGGTCACTGCGGCATCCACGCCAGCACCGAGCAGCTTCGCCACGATGGTGATCGTACCGGGGCGGGGAACCTGCCGTGCGTCGGCAGGGCGCGTGACCAGCCGGATATCGCACGGCGCGACGATCTGGACGTGAGGCCATGTCGCACCAAGCTCGCGGAAGCGCCAGCTCGGCACGCGGTCGTGGACGCAGACGATGGCATAGCCCGGCCGGCCGCCGCCTTCCTCGATCTGCCCGGTCGAGCGGGTCGCCGCGTAGATCACGCGACCGTCGTTGAGCAGCTCGTTGTAATGGGTATGGCCGGTATCGACGATCGCGACGCCGCCGTCGATGAAGCTACGGGCGACGGCGTCGCCGTCGGCAGCGAGATCGCCGGGATAGGCGTGCATGAAGACGACCGGCACCTCGCTCTTGGCCTCGGCGCGCGCCAGTTGCTCGGCGATGCGGTTGCGATCGTGCATCGTCAGTCGGAAGTCGGGGCCGCCGGCGCCGGCCGAGACGATGTCGAGGTAGATGCAGCGATGGCCGCGGACGATCTCCGTCTCGGGCCGGTTCGACTTCGGCACCGCAGCGTGGAAGGCCTGCAGATCGCCGGGTTCGAAGTCGTGATCGCCCGGAATGATGCGCCAAGGGATGCCGAGTGGGGCCAGCGCATCGATCATCCGGCGATATTGCCCAGGCGTGCCGTGGTTGGCGTTGTCGCCCGGCAGGAACAGAAAATCCGCTTGGTGACCGATCCGCGCGTTGACGTCGGCGACGAGCGCCCGCAGCCGCGCGAGGCTGGTCCAGCCGTCGCCCTCGTCGAGGTGAAGGTCGCCGCAGTGCACCCATGTCAGGGTCGCGGTCATTCGGCCGCCCGTGTTGCGTCCGCCTCGTCTGGCACCGCGCACGCCGGGCGGACGATGCCCGCGAAGCCGATCCAGAGAGCCAGACTCGCCAGTGCGAAGCTGCCGAGGATGTAGAAGGCGGCATGATAGCCGAGCACTTGCGCCAGCCAGCCGCCGATCGCCGGGGATAGGCTGGCGCCGAGACCCTGCACCGTCATCACCGCGCCCTGACCGACGTTTACGCGGCCGGTGCCGCTGAGCAGGCTGGCGACGAGGCCCGGCACCGCGACGCTCTGCAGTCCGGCGCCGATGCCATCAAGCGCCTGGACCGGCCAGACGCCCCAATGCTCGATGTAGGTGCCGGCAAGCGCGCCGCGCAGCGGCAGGGCAGCGAACGAGATCAGCAGCACCAGCCAATAGCCGCGACCGGCCGCGACCTTCATCGCGATCACGCTGGCGATGATCATCACCGCCTGCGCCACCACCACCGTGGTCGCGGTGAACATCGCCGCATTGCCCTTGCCCGCGCCGACCACCGCGAGGCCGTAAAGCGGCAGCATCGCGCCGTTGCCGAGGTGAAAACAGGCGAGCGCGGCGGCAAGGATCAGCAGCGGCTTGTTGCGCGCGAGCGTGCGGAACCCTTCCGCCCGGCCGCCTTCGGCACTCTTGTCTTCGTCGCTCTCGAGCCCGCGCGCTGCGCGGTGATCGATCGCGGCCTCGGGGATCGATAGGACGGCGATGATCGCGAGGACGCCGAAGGCGGCAGCGAGGAAGAAGATCGCCGGCATCCCAAACTTCCAGCCGAGATACCCCGACAGCCCGGCACCGACCATGTTGCCGGCATGGTTCCACGCCTGATTGCGACCATTCTGCGCGTTGAACCCCCTCTGCCGAACGATGCCCAATGTCATGCCGGTGACCGCCGGGCCGATCGCCGCACCGGCAATCGCGGTCGCGACCTGGCTCACAGTGACCACCACGCCCGATTGCGACCATAGGATCAGAAACGAGGCGAGTACCGTGCAGATGCCGGTGATGACGACGATCCAGCGCTTCTTCGTCGTGTGGTCAATAAAAGCACCGGCGGGAGCGGTCATCAGCATCCCCGCGACGCCGCCGACGGTCATCACCGTGCCGATCGGCCCCGGGGTCCAGCCGCGCTGCTGAAGAAAGACGCCGAGAAACGGGCCGATACCCGCCTGCATGTCGGCCATAAAAAAGTTGAGGGCCTGCAAACCGCGGGTTGCGCGCGTTTGCTTGCTGCCCGGTGAGACTCCGGCGACGTTGTCTGCAAGGGCTGCCGTCGCCGCCATGAGGCCGTTCCCTGTTACCGGACGGCCAAACCACGCGATCGGTGAAGATATCCATCACCGTATTATTTTGCCGCGGGTGCGGTGCCAAATGTGTCTTCCCTAACGACCCACTCTCGGACGTTCGCGCTGCCCTTCGCGCTTCCCGGGAACAGACGATCGATCAGCTTCAGTTTCGGCCGAACGTCTGGCCCAGCGTCGCATTTCGTGCTCGTCTAAACGGCACCTTTTTGCGATGGGCTAGCGTGCCCTCGGCCAGCAGAGGGGCGAGAAACTTCAGACCGCAGTTCTACCCAATTACTAATCAGGCTTACGGTCGAGCCGGACCCGGGCGGTCACCGAGAGACCGGGCCTTAGCAGGGCGACACCCGGCTGATCGGGATCGAAGCGAATGCGGACGCCGACGCGCTGGACGATCTTGGTAAAGTTGCCGGTGCCGGGCTCGAATGGCAGTAGCGCGAAGCTCGAGCCCGAGCCGGGGGCGAGGCTCTCGACGCGGCCACGCAGTTCGGTGCCGGGCAGCGCATCGGCGTCGATGGTGACCGGCTGGCCGGGGCGCATCCGCGCGGTCTGGGTCTCCTTGAAGTTGGCGGTGACATAGAGCGCGCGGAGCGGCACCAGCGTCAGCAGGCGCGTTCCCGGCTGGACATAGTCGCCGACCCGGACCTGCCGATTGCCGACGGTGCCGTCGATAGGCGCGAGGATCGTCGTGTGCCGGCGGTCCTGCTGAGCGAGGTCGAGCGCGGCGCGGGCCGCCCCGAGCCTCGCCTGCGCGGTTAGCAGCGCGGCGTCGAGGCCTGCCCGCTTCGCCCGGGTCACGCCGGCGGTCTCGTCCGATACGGCCAGCAGCGCGCGGGCACGCGCGGCATCCTGTTCGGCGGAGACGGCGACGGCGGCATAGCTGTCGGCGTCGCGTCGGGCGACGGCGCCGCTCGCGACGAGCGCGTCATAGCGGCGGCGGTCGGCGCCGGCGCGGGTCGACTGGGCATCGGCGGAGCGTATCGCGGTGCGCGCGGCGACCGTCTCCGCCGCCGCGAGACGCTGCTCGGCGTCGAGGCTGACCAGGGCGGCGCGGGCGGAGGCTACTCCGGCCTCGGCGTCGGCAATCGTTGCGCCGGCCTGCTTCTCCCTCGCCGCGAACTCCTCGGGGTCGATCCGCACGATCGGTTGACCGGCACGCACGGCCTGGTTGTCGCGGACCAGCACAGCGGCAACGAGGCCGCGGACTTTCGGCGCGACCGAGGTGGCATCGGCGGCGACATATGCGTCGTCGGTCGACTGGCTCGACGGCGCGCCGGTGATCCACAGCGCGCCGCCGGCCGCGATCGCAATGGCGACGGTGGACGCCATCACCGTGCGCCGCGACGGACGCGGCAATCGCCGCCGCCGCGTCGCGACCTCGATACCGCCGCCTGCCGTCACCGCATCCATCGCCGGACCCTTGCCAATTGCATGACGATCATAATATGATGGCTGTCATCCTACAAGGGCTGTCGCTGCATGAGCGCGATCGAGACTGCAACACGGCCCGTTCCAAACCCGCTCGGGCTGCCTTTGTCGCGTAAGTATCTGATCTTCGGGATCCTCGCGTTCGGGCAGTTCATGGCGCTGCTCGACATCCAGATCGTCGCCGCCTCGCTCAATGACGTCCAGGCTGGCCTATCGGCGGGGCCGGACGAGGTCAGCTGGGTACAGACCGCCTATCTGATGGCCGAACTGGTGATGATCCCGTTCTCGGCGTTTCTTGGCCAGGCCATGTCGACCAAGTGGCTGTTCGCGCTGTCCGCCGGGCTGTTCACCTTGTCGAGCATCGCCTGCGGCTGCGCGTGGAACATCGAATCGATGATTGTCTTCCGCGCGATCCAGGGCTTCGTCGGCGGAGCGATGGTGCCGACAGTGTTTGCGGTCGGCTTCACTATCTTCGAAGGCAAGCAGCGTGCACTGATCCCGGCAATCCTCGGCATGGTCTCGGTCCTTGCGCCGACGATCGGCCCGACCGTCGGCGGCGTCATCACGAGCTACATCGGCTGGCGCTGGATCTTCTTCATCAATGTCGTTCCCGGCGCGCTCGTCGCGCTCCTGACGGTCGCGATCGTCGACGTCGACCGCGCCGACCGCACGATGTTCGCGCGGATCGACTGGTCGCACCTCGGCGCGATGGCGATCGCCCTCGGCGGCCTCGAATACGTCCTCGAGGAGGGGCCGCGGAAGGACTGGTTCGGCGATCCGACGATCACGCTGGTCGCGTGGATCGCGGTCGTCGCGTTCGGCCTGTTCGTCGAGCGGTCGCTCTACTCGAAGAACCCGATCGTGCGCGTCTCGCCGTTCCGCGACCGGACGTTCGCCTTCGCCTGCGTCTTCAACCTCGTCATCGGCTTCGGCATCTACGCGTCGACCTACTTGCTGCCGGTCTTCCTCGGGCGGGTGCGCGGCTACGACAGTCTGCAGATCGGGACGACGGTGTTCGTCGTCGGCATCAGCCAGTTGCTTAGCACGGTCTTCGCGGCATGGTCGTCGAACCACATCGACCGGCGGATCGTCATCGGCGTCGGAATGAGTGGTTTCGCCTTCAGCCTGTGGCTGACCTCGCACGTCGGCCCAACTTGGGGGTTCGACGAACTGCTGATCCCGCAACTCGCCCGCGGCCTGTTCGTCATGCTGTGCATCGTGCCGAGCGTCGGCATGGCGCTGTCGGCGTTTCAAGGCCCCGAACTGCGCTCGGCGTCGGGGCTGTTCAACCTGATGCGCAATCTCGGCGGGGCGATCGGCATCGCCACCGTCAACACCTGGCTCAACGACGCGGCACGGACGCAGGCGGCGGCGTTCGGCGCGACGCTCGGGTATTCGGGACGCGCGGCGCAGGACGCTATCGCGGCGATGGCGGCGCGGCTGGCGGCGGCGACACCCGATCCCGATCGGGCGCTGCTGCTTGCGCAGGCGACGATCGCGCGTGTCGTCGGACGCGAGTCGCTGACCGTCGCCTTCGACGAGGTGTTCCGGATCATGGCGTGGATGTTCGTTGCGGCACTGGTGATGGTGCCGTTCTGCCGGGTGCCGAAGAACGCCGCGCCCGTGTCCCCCGCCGACGCCCATTAGGATCGAGCAGATGCGCGCAATTTTTCTCCTCGCCGCCACCGCGCTCGCCGGCTGCGCCGTCGGCCCCGATTACGTGCCGCCCCGGCTGGCGCTGACCCGGGCGTTCGTGGCCGCGCCGCAGATCGATACGACGGCGTCGGATGCAGACTGGTGGCGTGGCTTCCACGATCCGCTGCTGGTCGCGCTGATCGACAGGGCGGTGTCGGGCAACACCGACCTCGCCGAGGCGCGCGCCCGGATCGACCAGTCGCGGGCGTTGGCGCGGGCGGCGGGGGCGGCGCTGCTGCCCAGCCTCGATGCGACCGGCGGGATAACCACGCTCAGCCAGTCGCGGGAGACGGCCGTCGGCCGGGTGACGACCGCGCTCGGCGTGCCGCGCCGCTATACCGAATACGATGCCGGGGCGCGGGCATCGTGGGAGATCGATGTCTTCGGCGGCCTGCGCCGCGGGCGCGAGGCGGCGCGCGCCGACCTCGATGCGGCGGTCGCCGGCACCGGCGCCATCCGGATCGCAGTCGCTGCCGAGACGGCGGACGCCTACCTCACCCTGCGCGCGCTGCAGGCCCGGCTCGCGGTGGCGGAGCAGCAGACCCGCAACGAGGCGCTCCTCGTCGATCTCGTCCGCCAGCGCTTCGACCAGGGCATTGCCGCCGAACGCGAGCTTAACCGGGCCAACGCGGCACTCGACGGGGTCCGGGCCAGCGCCGCCCCGCTGCGTGCCGGCATCGCCGCGCAGCTTAACCGCATCGACGTGTTGGTCGGCGAGCAGCCCGGCAGCAACCGCGACCGCTTGATTGCCGCCGCGGCAATCCCCGACGCACCGGTTCCGGCTGGCAGCGCCGCGCCCGAAGACCTGCTCCGCCGCCGCCCGGATGTCGTCGCCGCCGAGCGGCGGCTGGCCGGGAGCACGGCGCGCATCGGTATCGCACTCGCCGAGTACTACCCGCACGTTTCGCTGACCAGCTTGCTCGGCGTCGCCAGCCTCGGTCCCGCCGCGCTGTTCACCGGCAATGCCGTGCAGGTGTCGGCCGGGGCGGGACTGCGCTGGCGGCTGTTCGACTTCGGCCGCGTCGACGCCGAAGTCGCGCAGGCCCGCGGCGGCGAGGCGGAGGCGCTGGCGGCGTGGCGCGGATCGGTCCTGCGCGCCGCCGAAGACGTCGAGACCGCCCTCAGCCGCCTGTCCGAGGCGCGTGTCGAGCGCGCCGCGCTGGAACGGCAGGTGGCGGCGCTGACCGCCGCGCGGCGACAGGCGCAGGACGCCTATCAGGGCGGCGTTGTCGGCCTGATCGATGTGACCGACGCCGACCGCGAGTTGCTTGGGGCCGCCGATCGGATGGCGACGGTGCGCGGCGATGAAGCCCGCGCCGCCGTTGCCGCCTACCGGGCGCTCGGCGGTGGCTGGCGGCGGGACGCACGCCCCGTCTTGGCGGCGGCGGCGGCAGGGACAATGTAGGGGCCATGCGCTACGACAGCGATCACAAAGCCCAGACGCGCGAACGGGTGCTCAAGGAAGCGGCGGCGGCAATCCGCAGTGAGGGTGTCGATCGCATCGGCGTCGCGCAGGTCATGGCACGGGCCGGACTGACCCATGGCGGCTTCTACGCGCACTTCGCGTCGAAGGACGATCTCGTCACCCAGGCGATCGAGTATATGTTCGAGGACCGCTACGCGGCGTTCTTCGCCGATATAGACGATGTCGATCCGCGCGTTGCCCTGACCCGCTTCGTCGACCGCTATCTGTCGATGCGACACCGGGATGCGCCCGAGCACGGCTGCCCGGTTCCGGTGCTTGCCGGCCAGGTCGCGCACTTGCCCGACGCGGCGCGCACACGGTTCAGGCTGGCGCTCGACCGGCTGACCGGCGGGGTCGCATCGCTGCTCGAGCGTACGGGGGCGGCGGACGCAAAGACAACCGCGGCCGCGGTGATCGCCGAGATGGTCGGGGCGGTGGCGCTGGCCCGCGTCGAGCTCGACGACGGACGGGCCGATCGCCTGCTGCAATTCATCCGCGGATCGGTCCGCGCCCGTCTCGGCTTGGTCGCGTAAGCAAACTTCCCGGGCAACTGCGCAATCTGTCCCAATCCCAGACGCCAGATCGCTGCAGCGGCTTCCCATTCGCGGCCATTCATTTCATGCCGCTCGGCAACCTGGGAAGGTGGCCTCTGGCCGGGTAATTGCTGCACCAAATCGTGGCGGCTGGTGTTAGCTTTGCGATCTGAACAAGGGAGCAGCGTGTGCCGATCACCGCCAATCGCCGCGCGATCCTCGCCGCGGGGCTCGCCGCGATCGCGCGGCCCTCGCTTGCCGCCGGGTCGGATGAGCCCGATCTGATCGTTCACAACGCCCGCATTCACACCGTCGACGACGCGCGTCCGCGCGCGACGGCGCTGGCGGTGCGCGACGGCCGCTTCGTCGCGGTCGGCGACGATCTCGCCGCGCTTGCCGGCAAGCGAACCCGGACGATCGACGCGAAAGGCATGACGATTGTCCCCGGCTTCATCGATTGCCACAATCATGCCAGCGGCGATGTGCTGCTCTACGAAGTGCTCGTCGGCAATCCGTTCGAGGTCGAGTTCGTCACCATCGCCGCGATTGTCGACAAGCTGAAAGCGCGCGCCGCGGTGACGCCGCCAGGACAATGGATCGACGGCTTTTTCTACGACGACACCAAGGTCAAGGACGGCCGACTGCTCACCGCCGCCGATCTCGACCGTGTGTCGCGCGACCATCCGGTCTGGGTGCATCACCGCGGTGGCCACACCGGCTTTTTCAACAGCTATGCGCTGAAGCTCGCCGGGGTCACCCGCGCGACGCCGGACCCGCGCGGTGGTACATTCGACCGCGACGCCAACGGCGAGCCGAATGGCCGCGTCACCGACCGCGCGATGGACGTATTCGACACTGTGGGCACCCGCCCGGTCTTCACCCCCGCGCAGGAGGCCGAGCGCGCCCGCGCGGCGGCAGCGCATATGTCGAAGGCGTTCGTCCGCTACGGCCTGACCAGTGTCCACCATGAGGGCGGCGACCTCGCCGCGCTGCAGGCGATCCGGGCACGCGGCGACCTGCTCCACCGCGTCAGCTACGAGGCGTATCCGCCGTTCCTCGACGCGATGATCGCTGGCGGCCTCGAGACCGGCTTCGGCGACGAGTGGATCCGGCTCGGCGCGACCGCTGAGCACACGATCGACGGTTCGTTCTCCGAGCGGACGCTGGCGCGCAGCACGCCGTATCCGGGCCGTACGCCGCCTTACTACGGCAATATCACCGAGACGCAGGCGACCCTCGATGCATGGGTGGAAAAGGTCCATCGTGCCGGCATCCAGGTCAATTGCCACGCCAATGGCGACGTCGCGATCGCGATGATGCTGACCGCGGTCGAGCGTGCGCAGAAAGTGTTTCCGGTTCGCGATGCGCGGCCGAAGATCACGCATTGTACGTTGATCGATGACGATCTCGTGCGGCGAATCAAGGCGGCGGGCGCCATCCCCGCACCCTTTACCTCGTACGCCTACTACAACCCCGACAAGTTCAAATTCTATGGCGAGGCCCTCATGCAGCATTGCATGGCATTCCGTTCGTTCCTCGATGCCGGCATCCCGGTCTGCGCCGGTTCGGACTATGACCCCGGACCTTTTGCGCCGCTGATGGGCATGCAGGGCATGGTCACGCGCACCGGCTGGAACGGCGAGACATGGGGTGCCAACCAGCGCATCACCGCCGCCGAGGCGCTGCGGGTGAACACGCTCAACGGTGCGCACGCCAGCCGCGAGGAGGCGATCAAGGGGTCGATCACGTCGGGCAAGCTCGCTGATTTCGTGATTCTCGCCGACGATCCGCTGACGATCTACCCCGAACGGATCAAGGATATTCAGGTTGTTCGGACCGTCACGGGAGGGCGGACAGTCTACGAGGCCTAGCTACGTTGTATTCGCTTCATGACGCACATCCAGACACTCGAGCCGACCTTGGTAATTACCCAACTCGTCGCTCGTTTACCCTGGGATCGCTTGGCAGAGCGAAAGCAAGTGGCTCCCAAGGCTTAATCGCGGAGAAATGCAGGTAAACACGGCCCGAAATCGGAAGCGCCGAAAAGTCCGTCACCACGCCGCTCGACCACCCAGTAGCCAGAACCGATATTTCGTAATCGCGAAAACAGAGTTGATTTGCTGGTCGTCCTCTCAAATCACTGCCTTAAGAGAGGTCAAAAAGAGTCGCTGGATGCAATGACTGAAAAATTGGTGGGTCCAGGAGTGATTTTCACGAGTCTCGTCCTCATCCCCACCATGGGTCTTCTGACCGTGGCGGATGTGTTCACGACGCCTGTCGTGGCCGGTTCGCCGACGGCGCGATGCTTTCCAGGGATCAAAACGCAAGTACTGTGGGAGGAGATCGAACCGGGCCAGCGCTGCCGGGTCGTGGCTTTCCGCGTCGTTCCCGGAACACGTGCCACGCTCTTTTATCAACGACAGGCATACGACCTGCCGGAAAAGAATACCGACACAGCGTCGACCGGGACTGGAATCGTACTTGTGGCGAAGATGTCGGGACATTCCGCCTTCCGTCGGGTCGCGGGCTGGGCCGGCTCGAATGCCTGGATCGGACGTCCCCGTCAGGTGCGTACCCGACAGGGCAGCATCGTCGTCATCCCGATGAGCGCGCAGGCGAGTATACACCCGACGTATGATGCCGTGCTCCGTGTCGTCGGCAGAAAATGGACCTCAGTCCCAACCGATCAGTGGCAGGTGACAATCCCGCGAGGCCTTGAGCAGCGGCACGGCAATGCCATGGACTGGCCTCATCTGCGGGCGTTCGGCGCCATGTGGAAACCGGGCGACCCCGAATGCTGCCCGAGCGGAGGGACATACATAGCGCAGCTTCGGCTTGACCACGCGACGCTGCGGGTCGCTTCGGTACGATACTCGAGGCACGAACTGCCTTTCCCGTAACCGCTCGCCTCGATGGCAACGGACGTCGTTCATCATTCCCGATCGATCAAAGTCTTGACCGAGCGTCGCGACCTTGTTTGCCCGCACGGGTGGTTGCGCCGCCCGTCGGTTCGTACGGCGGCTGGATCGCTCAGGCGGTGGCCGTAGATTTTGCGGCGGCTAAGGTGTCGCGCCAAGTACAACGGAGCTGACTCGATGGATCGTGACCAGCAGCTGGAACAACTCCTTCGCGAAGTCCGGCGGCTGCGGAGCGCGGTCATAGCGCTCAGCGTCGTCGCGATCGCCGCGGGCGTCATTGGCGCGACCTCGGCGCCGTCGGTCGTGCGGGCGAAGGGGTTGGTGATCGTCGATGACGCCGGGCGCGAGCGCATTCTGCTTGGCGCGCCGACGCCGGTGAGCGCGACGCGGACGCGGCGCGGGGCCGCCACGTCGTCGCTAGTCTTCCTCGGGCCCGACGGCGCCGACCGCGTGATCGTTGGCGAGTCGCCGCAGCCGCAGGTCCAAGGCCACGCCGTCAAACGGATCGCCCCGGCTTGGGGGGTCGTCATCCACGATCCGCGCGGCAGCGAGCGCGGCGGTATCGCCTTTCTCGACAGCGGACGGGCGGTGATGGCGCTCGACTATCCGACGCACGACGCGATCGGGATGGTCGTCGACGACAAAACCAATTCAGCGCGGCTGCTCCTGACCTATCCCACGACAGCTGCGCCGGCCGCGGCCGCCGAACTCGTGGCTGACCCGCAGTCGGCACATCTCACTGTGAACGACATTGTGGGGCACAACGTCGTGTCGCTGCCTGCAAACAGGCGCTGAATTTGGGTCGGGGGTGGGAAAGTCTGGCGTCGGCGGCTGAGCCGATCACCGCAACAATACGGACTCCGGACGCGGAAGCTGTGCGGATGTTTATCTTTACTCGATCAGGCAACTCCGCGCTTAAATCTGCTTTGCGACCGTAAGGCGTTATGCCTTCCCGATAAAATACTGTGAGATGGATGCCGCGATCTCAGACTTCGATTGGTAGATCAGACCCATAATCGGTCACCGCGACCTGATTTAAGAAGTCCGGAAGCGGTTATCAGTTCATGTTGGTTATAAGCGGAGCCGACGCGCAGCAACGTGCGGCCTTCCGCCGACCGCCGAGCAATGCTCTAAACGGACAATGACGCTCACCCGGACGCTGACGCTGCTGACTTTGATTGCCGCGCTCGCAGCGCCGCCGCTTTCTGCGCAATCGACCTTTGACCAAGTCGATCCGATGATCGGCACGGGTGGCGAAGGCCACACCTTCCCCGGGGCCGTCGCGCCGTTCGGTATGGTGCAGCTCAGCCCCGATACCGATACCGGCCATGTCATTCGCGACAGCTACAAATGGGCGGCGGGCTACCGCTATTCCGACCCGACGATCGAAGGCTTCTCACACACTCACTTTTCAGGTGCAGGGCATTCCGACCTCGGCGATTTCCTGGTGATGCCGGTGTCGGGCGAAAAGCTGCCACTCGAGCCGGGCGACGCGACCAGGCCGGGATCGGGATATCGGTCGCGCTTCAGTCATGCGAGCGAGGTGGCGACCCCCGGCTATTACGCGGTTACGCTGCTCGATGCTGGCGTTCGCGCCGAAATGACCGCAGGCGCACGGATCGGCATGCACCGCTATACCTTCGCACCCGGCAAGGCCGCGCATCTGGTGCTGGATCTGCGGTCGTCGCTCTACAATTATCCGGGCAAGGTCCTGTGGTCGTCACTGCGGTTGATGCCGGACGGCACGCTGGTCGGCGGGCGGGAGACGCGTGGCTGGGCGCCGGATCGCAAACTCTACTTCGCAATG
>CAXTPH010000009.1:0-22209 GCA_964245955.1 uncultured Sphingomonadaceae bacterium
TCAGCGATGCGGTCGCGCCTTTCGCCCAGTCGAGCCCGGTCGCTTCGCCGAGCCCGGTATAGGCGCTGGCGATCGCCGCCTCGGGGACGCCGAGATCGGCGGCGAGCAGGCCGGTCCCGACCGCGCCGTCGAGCGAGGTGATCCGGACGAGCTGCGCCGCGACGTCGGCGGGAGCAGCCATCGCCGCCAGCCGCGCCGCGAAGCGGTCGATCTGCGCCTTCGGCTCGGGCCGGAGCAGGGTCCCAAGCGCATCGCCGAGCCGCGCGACCCCGGGGGCGAGCTTCGCTACCAGCCCGGCGGGCGCGAGGCACGACCCGGCGCGGAGCAAGTCGGCCATCTGCATCCGCAGCGCGGCGACCGCATCGACGTGGAGATCGAGCTGGACCGGCCCCGGCACAGTGGCGGCGTCGATCGCGCCCCACAGCCCGCGGAAGTCGAACAGGTTGCGCGCGGCGACGAACGCCCCGGCGACCTCGGCGAGGTCGACCCCGAACTCCTCGGCGAGTTCGAACGGCAGCGTCAGCCCGCCGCGGTTGACCAGCTCGTTCGCCAGCTTGGTCGCGATCAGCTCGCGCCGCAGCCGGTGCCCGTCGATCGCGGCGGCGTAGCCGTCCTGCATCGCGCGCGGAAAGGCAGCATGAAGATCGGGCACCAGCAGCGCGTCGGTGACGAGCGGGCTGATGACGAGCGCGTCGTAGACCGCCATCTTGGCGTAGGCCATGACGACCGCGAGCTCGGGGCGTTCGAGCCCCTGCCCGCTCCGCCCGCGCTGTGCGAGCACCTCGTCCGACGCCAGCCCCTCGACCTTGCGGTCGAGCTCGGCGGCGCCGTCCTCGAGCATCTCGATCAGCCGGATGTGCCCGGGCAGCGCCGCGACGCCGCCACGCTCGGCGATGCTCAGCGCCTGCGTCTGCAGCGTGTTGTCGCGCAGCACGAGGCTCGCGACGTCGTCGGTCATCGACGCGAGCAGGGCGTTGCGCGCGTCCTCGGTCAGCCGCCCGGCGGCGACCTCGGCGTTGAGCGCGATCTTGATGTTGACCTCGTTGTCCGAGCAGTCGACCCCCGCCGAATTGTCGATGAAGTCGGTGTTGAGGCGGCCGCCCTTCGCGGCGAACTCGATCCGCCCGGCCTGCGTCAGCCCGAGGTTAGCCCCCTCGCCGACCACCTTCGCGCCGATCATGCCGCCGTCGATGCGGTGCGCGTCGTTCGCCCGGTCGCCGACGTCGTTGTTCGACTCAGCCGCAGCCTTGACGTAGGTGCCGATGCCGCCGAACCAGAGCAGATCGACCTTTGCGGTCAGGATGGCGACGATCAGTTCCGACGGGGTGCAGCTATCGGCGGCGATACCGAGCGCGGCCTTGACCGGCGCGCTGAGCGGGATCGACTTCTGGCTGCGCGGGAAGACCCCGCCGCCGGCTGAGATCAGGCCTTTGGCGTAATCGTCCCATGACGACCGGGGGAGGACGAACAGCCGCTGCCGCTCGGCGAAGCTCGCGGCGGCGTCGGGCGCCGGATCGAGGAAGATGTGGCGGTGATCGAACGCCGCGAGCAGGCGGATCGCCGGCGACAGCAGCATGCCGTTGCCGAAGACGTCGCCCGACATGTCGCCGACGCCGACGACCGTCGTTGCCTCGGTCTGGACGTCGTGGCCGAGCTCGCGGAAGTGACGCTGAACCGAGATCCACGCGCCCTTCGCGGTGATCGCCATCGCCTTGTGGTCGTAACCGACGCGGCCCCCGGAAGCGAAGGCGTCGCCGAGCCAGAAGCCGTGATCGAGCGCGATCTGGTTGGCGGTGTCGGAGAAGGTCGCCGTCCCCTTGTCGGCGGCGACGACGAGATACGGGTCGGGTGCATCGCGGCAGACGACATGCGCCGGGGGGATGTTGCTGCCGTCGGCGGCAAGGTTGTCGGTCAACGACAGCAGCGCGCGGATGAAGATCTTGTACGCCTCGGTTCCCTCGGCGAGCCACGCGTCGCGGTTCGATGGCGGCGGCAGCAGTTTCGGATAGAAGCCGCCCTTCGCGCCCGTAGGCACGATCACGGTGTTCTTGACCTTCTGCGCCTTGACCAGCCCGAGGACCTCGGTGCGGAAGTCGTCGCGCCGGTCGGACCAGCGCAGGCCGCCGCGCGCGATCGGGCCGTAGCGCAGGTGGATGCCCTCGACGCGGGGGGAAAACACCCAGATCTCGCGGTACGGCACCGGGCGCGGCAGTCCCGGCACCGCACTGCTGTCGAGCTTGAACGCGAGCGCCTCGGGACCGCCTGGAACGAAGGCGTTGGTCCGCAGCGTCGCGGCAATCACCGCGCGGTACAGGCGGAGGATGCGGTCGTCGTCGATCGCGGTGACGGCGGCGAGCCCGGCATCGAGCGCGTCGCCCGGCACGTCGTCGTCGCGCTCGAAGCGCGCGCGAAAGAAAGCGACGAGGTTGCGCGTCACGTGCGGATAGCGGCGCAGCGCGTCGACGACGGTCATCAGGCCGAAGCTGACCCCGGTCTGCCGCAAGTAACGGAAATAGGCGCGCAGCCAGCCGGCTTCCTCGGCGTCGAGCCCGGCGGCGATGACGAGGCCGTTGAACCCGTCGTTCTCCTGGAGCCCGAGCAGCACAGCGGTCAGCGCCGGCTCGACCCGCGCCCGCAGCGCGGCGAGGTCAAACGCGGTCGCCGTGTCGGCGGCCTCGAGCAGGAAGTCGTGGACCCACGCCGCGCCGCCGTCGAGGTCGAACGGAAATTCCTCGATCACCCGCAACCCAAAGTTCTCGAGCACCGGCACCGCGTCCGACAGCGCGATGATCTTGCCGAGCCGGTAGATCTTGAGCCGGAGCTGATGCGGCGCATCGCCGTCGCGGCGGTAGAGCTGGACCGCGCGCCCCGCGTCGTCGTCGAGCCCGGCGAGCGCGACGAGGTCGGCAGCGGCTTCCTTTGCCGAATATTGCGCGCGGTAGCTCGCCGAGAAGCCCTTGCCGTGGGCGAGCACGAGGCGAGCGGCGCGCGCCGGTCCGACCGCGTCGACCAGCGCGGTCTCGAGCGCCTCGTCCCAGCCGCGCACCAGCGCGTCGAGCTTGGCGTCGAGCGCCGCCTCGTCGATCTCGCCGACCTCGTGCTGGACGGCGATGACGTAATGCACCCGCGCCAGCCCTTCGGCGCGAAGCTCGACCTCGTAGCGGGTCAGCGTGCCATCGAACGCCGCGGTCAGCATCGCCCCGACGCTCTCGCGGACCCCGCTGGTGTAGGCGTCGCGCGGGACGTAGGCGAGGACCGAGACGAACCGGCCGAACGCATCGGCGCGGGCGAACAGCTTCGGCCGCGGCCGGTCGAGCAGCGACAGCAGCCCGAGCGCCATCGTCCGCAGCCGCGCCGGTGTCGTCTCGAACAGCTCCTCGCGCGGGAAGCCCTCGATGACATGCGCCAGCGCCTTGCCGGTATGCCCCTTCGGGTCGAAGCCGAGCGCGTCGGTGATGCCGGCGACCTTGCGGCGGAGCAGCGGCACGTTCTTCGGCGAGGTGGCGAGCGCGGCGCTGGTGAACAGCCCGACGAAGCGCGTCTCAGCGACGGCGCGGCCCTCGCGGTCGAAGGTCTTGACCGCGATCAGGTCGGCGTTGACCCGCCGATGGACCGTCGACAACGCTCCCGCCTTGGTGATCAGCAGCGGCTCGGGCGAGGTCAGGAAGCGCTTGAGCGACGCCGATGTCGCCGGGCCATCGTCGTCCCACACCTTGAACGCCGGGTCGCGGAGCAAGCCCAGGCCGGCCGCGCCGGGCAGCTCGTCGCCGTTGTCGCCGAGCGCGTAGCGTCGCGTGCCGAGCAGCGTGAACCGGTCGGCGGCGAGCCATTCGAGGAACGCCATCGCCTCGGCGCTGGCATGCGGCGCAATCGGCGGCGGGTTCTCGCCGAGCGCGCGCGTCGTTTCGTTCAGCGTCGCCAGCATCGCCGGCCAGTCGTCGACCGCGGCACGGACGTCGGCGAGTACCTGCGCCAGCGCATCGAGCAGCTCGGCCCGACTGCGCGCGCCGGCGCGCTCGAGCTCGATGTAGATGATCGATTCGCGGGTCACGCCCTCGGGCACCGGACCCGCGCCGATACCGATCAGCTTGACAAGCCGGCCGTCGGCATCGCGCCGGACATCGACGATCGGATGGAGCAGCCGGTCGATCGCGAGCCCCGCCGCGGTGATCGCCAGCGACACCGAGTCGACGAGGAAGGGCATGTTATCGTTGACGATCGCCAGCGCCAGCCGCCGCCGCCCCGGCGCGGCCCGGTCGCCGGTCGCGTTCTCGAGCGCGATGACCGGGACACCCGGTGCGCGAACCGCGGCCGCCGCCTCGACGAAGGCGACGATCCGCGCCGTCGCCGCCGCGTCGATATTATCGGCCTCGCCGGGCAGCGCCGAATCGAACAGCACCGCCGCCAGCGCGCGGTCGCCGGAAATCGCCGCAGATGGCTCGCCAGCTTGCTTGATTGTCGCCACTTCCAACTCCCGCACCGGCATGCGGTCGCGCTTATGCGTCGCGGCGGCGACCGGGACAAGGCGCGGTCACCACACCGCGGCTGTCACCTGACGGACGCGCGGACGCGCGGCGGCGAGCGCCGACAGTAATTCTCGCCGCAGCTGGGCGCTGTCGCCCGGCGCGAGCAGTTCGGTCCACGTCACGACCGCGCACGCCGTCTGCGCTGCGTCCTCGCCATTGATCGGAACGACGACGCCGCGCGTCAACAATGTCGGCGGTCCACCCGGTACGCGGGAAAAACCACCTTCGAACGGTGCCGGGACGGCGTTCGACACGCTCAGCGCCGCGGCGTCGCCGAGCGCGCGGGCAAACGCGGTTGCGCGCGCGAGGCGCCCTTGCTGCAGGCCGAACGTCGCCCCGACCGTCGCCCCGATGTCGTACACGTCGATCGTATCCTCGCCCCACCGCAGCCAGACGAGATTGCCGCCCGTCAGCGCCGCGCGCAGATCGTCGGTCGGCGATCGGCTCGCGTTGCCGATTGCCTTCCATCGCGCGGCGACCCGCCCACCGAGCCGCCGGTCGTGGACCCCGGTAAATCGCGGCGGCAGGTCGAAGGCCGGCTCGTAAACGCGGCGGTCGATGATCTCGGCGTGCTTCACCGGGCGGTCCTTGGTGAGGAGGGCGTATTTGCCTGTAACGGCACGACCGTCAGCTACTTGCTTGTGCCCCGCCGAAGCCGCTGCTATGCCGCGCCACCGTGCCGCTTTAGCTCAGCCGGTAGAGCACATCATTCGTAATGATGGGGTCGGAGGTTCGAGTCCTCTAAGCGGCACCACTCCCAATTATAATTGAGCACTCGTCCGCGGGGACGAAGCGAGGCGTTTTCGAGCGTAGCCTTCGAACTCGGAGCTTCGAATTTTCACCGCTCGATCCGATGGCGCCGCGTGACCGCACCGATATCGGGCTTCGGTCAACCGCACCCGAAAAGCATGAAGCGGTTCGCAACCGTATCACCGGTTGCTTCGTTCTTTCCGGGAGGGGTTTGATTATGGCCGACGACGACTGGCGGGCACAACGAGCGGCACAACTTGCCGGGACGCCGTTTGCGCGACCGCAGACCGATCCGCGCCTAGAAGATACGTTGCCGATCAATTCGCCGTGGATCGCGCCGCCGAAGCCGCGATCGGCGCCGGTGCCGGCCGGCGGTCGGCCGATGTACAAGACGATCGCGGCTGCGGCGGCGTTCATCGCGGTGATCGTCGGCTTCCTCATCTTCCGCCACGACGGCCGGCGGCGTGCCACGCCTGCAATCGCCGCGACGACCGTTGCCCCCGCACCGTTGGCCGCACCGGCGCCGGTCCCCTCGCCTTCCCCCGTCCCCGCACCGGTTAGCCCGCCTCCCGCCGCGATCGTGGCGCCGGCCGCGCCGACGGTGGCGGCTCCGTCGACCACGAATAGTTCATTCGCGCGTTCTCAACCTGCGCCTGTCACTCCAAGACATGCAGGTCGAGTGGACCGTGCACCGAAGCCGGCGGTCAGCCACGCGCACCCGGCGCGAAAGGCCCGCACTAAGCCGGCTGCTCAGTCACCCGGGACACCGTCGTCCGAAGAGCCGATGATCGCTGCCGCAGAGACGCCGACGGCGACCGTCAGGACGAGGCTGCCGGTATGTCAGCCGGGGGTGTATAGCCGCGCTGCTCGACCGTGCCGTTCGTCACGCGATCGGTTTGTCCGGAAACCCTATTATTCCAAGTAAAGACGCCGCGCCGGATCGAGTGTGCTGTCGGAGTCGCCGAGAGCATGGACCACGACGACGGTCACATTGTCCTTTGCGGCCCGGCTGAGCGTCAAGGCGATCAGGTCGTTCGCTGCGGCGCTCGGCGGCGAGGTGCGCAATATCGCGGTGATCTCGGCGTCGTCGACGAAGTTGGTCAGGCCGTCGGAGCATAGCAGGAACACGTCCCGGTCGAGGATCGGGCCTTGATGCAAATCGAGCGCAAGCCGGTCGTTGACGCCGACGGCGCGGGTGATGATGTTCGACTTACCGAAATTCTTGACGTCGCGTCGGGCCAACGCGCCCGAATCGAGGAGTTCCTGGACCATCGAATGATCGCGGGTGACTTGTTCGAGCCGGCCGTTGCGCAGAAGATAAATGCGACTGTCGCCGGCCCATAGGCAGGCGTAATGCCCGGCATAGGCAAGCAGCACCACGATCGTCGAGCCGATGACCGATCCCGGGGTCGAAATCGCGGCATGCGCGACCAGCGCGCGGTTGACCCGCTCGACGGCATCCTGGACGGCGTCGAGAAAGGCATAGCCCGAGTCGGGGGGCCCGATCGCTTCGAGTGCCTCGGCGAGCATGCCCGAGGCAACTTCGCCCGCCTGGTGGCCGCCCATGCCGTCGGCCACCGCCCACAGGCCGATCACCGGGCGGTCGACATAACGGTCTTCGTTGAGCGCCCGCACCTTGCCGACGTCGGTCAGTCCGGCACTGTCGAAACGCAACGTCTGGCCTGTCATGGCACCACCCTAATCGGCGCAATCAACGCATCGAAGGCCTCGCCGCGCGGGAGATCGTCGCTGCGATCCACCCGGCGGTCGCCGCCGCCCACCGTCGGGCGCCACGTCAAGGTCGCCGGCACGATCGTCGCGGGGACGGCGAACGGTCCGGTGCCGACCAGCGCCACGACCGTCGCACGCGCCGCCGCCTCCAGCGCAGCCTGGGTCGCATCCGCCGTCCAGGGCACCGTGCGAGCGGCGAGCAGCAGTGCCTCGGCACGCGCGCACCAGTCGTCCCAAGCATCGGGCAGCGTCTCGGGCAAGGCGCCGGAGGCATTGGGCGACAGCCGCAGCGCGACCAGAACGTAATCGCGATCGACGCTGTCGCTGCTTGCCACCATCGTGCCGAGCCCAAGCTCGCCTTCGACGATCGCGCTGCTGGCGAAGCGCAGCGGCATCAACGCGCGTATGGCGGCGGCAGGATCGGTCGCGCGCCCAAATCCGCCCTGGATCCAGTCATCGAGCAGCGTCGTCGCCGCAACAGGCAGGCCGCGCCGGACGAAATCGCCATGGGCGGGAAGCTTGCCAAAGAAGCCGACCGTCCCGATCAAAGTTTCACCGGACATTGAAAGGTCGCGAGATTGTTCGTCGCGAACGGGTTGTTCGCGATCCGGAGCCGGAGCTTCGCCGACAGCGTGCCGTCGTTGACGCTGAGGATGACGCCATTGGCATCGGCGCTGCTGCCGCCGAGGTCGTGGATCATCGCGGCGAAGCCCCACTCACCCGGCCAGGTTCGCGGCGGCACCGGTGCCGGTGGCGCCGGAATCCGCTGGAAGCCGATCGACGTATTCGGCGCGTTGCCGGGCCAGCGCAGGTCGATGGGTTGCGAACCGCTCGCGGCGAGGGTCGCGGGCACGCCACCGACGGTCAGGGTGACCGATTGCGCCCCCGTCAAACGGATAAGCTCGACCGTCATGCGAACGTTCGGCCGGATGTCGCCGGGTCGAAAGAAGTCGTGGCTGATCTTGGCGGCATCCTGAAAACGGCCGACAGCGACGGGATCGAGGCCGAGCGCCTTGCCCGACGGGGTCAACACCCAGCGGCTTCCCGCGGTGTCGATCTGGCCGGCGAGCGCGGTCTGCTGGAAGGTGTCGAGCAAGCCCGACGGCTTGAACAGACGACTGAAGTCGTCGAGCGACACCTGCCGCAGCGGAGTACCGCTGAACGGATAGCCCCCTTTCACGATCGCCTGGCATTCGGGTAGCAGCTGCGCGCCGTATTGGCCGCGCACCGCCGCCCGCGCATCGTGGTTGAGCTGCGTCGCCGACGCCTTGACAAAGCCGGTAAACAGCGAACCGGCTTGCGGCGGCAGCGCCGAGGACACCGTGGCCAGCTTCGCTGTCGCCGCCATCGCCGCTGCCGAGCTCTGCGCCTGAAGCGCCGGATTTCCCATGTCGGCGGCGGCGGCAGCGGCCCCGCTTGCGCTGCCGACGTCGCCGAGCGCCGCCAGCGCCTGATCGAGCGGCCCCGAACCACCCGCCGGAATCATGTCGCGCAACCAGGCGAAGTGCAGGATCACCTCGTCGAGCGGCCCCGGCGGACCCGGCGGGCCGCTCTGGATGGCGCTACCGATCGCGTTGCCGCGCTGCAGCCCACGGTAGATGTTGCGCGAGAACAGCGACGCCACCTGCAGTCCGTTGCGCCCGGCCGACCCTTGCTTCAGCGACGGCGGCGTCAGATTGGTTTCGCTCGACAACGTGTTGAACAGCGATCGCACCGGCGACGGCGGCCGTGTCGCCAGCTGGATCCGGTCGCGGATCGGGCGTTCGCCGCTGACCGCGATGTCGTCGATGAAGTCGTCCCAGCGGCTGGTGAAGTCGGCGAGATACGCTGTCAGCAGCGCGTCCTTGATGCGGCCGATGCCGCTCGCGCCGGCGAGCCGCTCGCCGGTCACCCAGCCCTCGTCGGCGGACTGCGCGGCGTACCGGCTGATCGTCGGCAATACGACCGGGTAGAAGTTGCCGTGCCGGAACATGCCGGGCAATCCGGTCGAGAGGGGAACACCCGATCGCCGCACGAACAGCCGCGAATTGGCCACGCCCGGCACGTCGGTCAATGCAAACGGTGCGAGGTCGCGCAGCCGCTGATCTGCAAGCATGCGCACATAGACCCGCTCGCCGGGCCCGAGGGTGCCGATGCGCTGCCGGGCGTCGGTGATCAGCGTGGCGTTGAGCGCCGGCGGCGTCAGCGGGTTGGCCAGTAGGGTATCGAGATGGGCGAGCAGTGCCGCGCGGATATCGCTTTGCTCCTCCGCCGGCAGGGCGTCGGCCCACCGATCGGCGAAGTAACTCGTTATCGCCTCGCGCTCGAGCGGTGCCCCCGGCGCGCGGCCGAGCATCAGATAGATCCGCAGCAGATTATAGATTCCCGGTCGCGGATCACCGGCACGACCCGCCTTGCCCGGATCGGCCGGCGCGTCGCCAAGCGCGTTGAGCCGGCTCAGCTCGCCTTCGAGGGTGAGCAGCAACCGCGGCAGGAACTGGCGATTGAGGAGATTGACGTAGGTGCCGTCGACCTGGGTCCGCAATGCCTTTTCGCGACCGATGCCCCAGCTGAACCCCGGCGAGCGGTCGGCGATCGGGGCCGTGCTGCCGAACGGCAGTGCACGCGCTGCGTTCAGCACGGGAAGGGGGCGCATCACGTCGCTGTCGGCGACCGGCCCGGTGCCGAGCGCCACCGCGTCGCGGTGCAAGCCGTCGGCGCGCTGCTCGAGCCGGGTGATCAGCGCCGAATTGCGGAGATAAGCGACCGTCCACAGGCCGGTGGCGACGACGATCGCGGTGGTCGCGACGGCAAGCGCCCCGAGGCGGATCGCGCGCCGCCGACGCTCGGCCTTGAGGTCGCGGCCGGCGATCGCCGCCTCGGGAAACACGACCCGGGTCAGCAAATCGTGGAGGAAATAGCTGCGGCCCCGCGGCCCGTCGCCGGGCGGGGTCGCGAGGGTGACGCCGATCCGGGCCGACAGCGCGTTCATCAATCGATCGATCGGTCGGCCGAACTGGGTCGCCGACGTCAGGTAAAAGCCGCGGACCAGCGGCGTCGGCTCGAACTTGGTTTCGCGGGCGATAATCCGAAGCATGGCGAGCAGCGGCGCGCGCAGCGTCACGACCTGCTGCGGAAAGCCGAAGACCAGCCCGCGCCGGGCGATGTCGGGTTCGGCCTGGATGCGCAGCAGCAGGCGCTCGTCGAGGCGTTGGACCAACCCGTCGAAAAGCTGCCCGAGCGTCGCCTCGTCGACCGCCTCGCGGTTGCGTCCGGTCGTCGTGACGAAGTTGAAGGTTCCGCCCCAGACCTGCTCGCGTTCGGACTGCGGCAGATCGTCGAAAAATTCGGTGAAGCCGGCGAGCAGGTCGAGCTTGGTCAACGTCACGTAGACCGGCACCTGGACGCCGAACGCATCCTGGACCTCGTTCAGCCGCTGGCGGATCGCGCGACCATGCGCCAGTGCCGCTGCCTCGTCGGCGCCGATCAGGTCGGTCGTCGAGATGGCGACGATGATCCCCGTTACCGGCTGGCGCGGGCGGTGGCGCTTGAGCAGGTCGAGCAACCCGGTCCACGCCTTGCCGTCGACGACCTTGTCGCTGTCCTGCGTGGTATAGCGGCCCGCGGTGTCGATCAGGACTGCGCGATCGGTGAACCACCACTCGATCGTCCGGGTGCCGCCGATCCCGCGGACCGGACCGTCGCCGAGCGTCTGGGCGACGGGAAATTCGAGCCCGGCATGCTGGAGCGCGGTCGTCTTGCCCGCCCCCGGCGGACCGATGATCAGATACCAGGGCAATTCGTAGATGAAGGCCTTGGCCTTGCCGACGCGCGTCGTCTTCATCAGCGCCAGCGCCTGCGCCGCCCGCTCGTTCATCGCGGCGACGTCTTCGTCGGCATTGTCGGGCGCGGGCGCGGGAAGCGCGGCGAGGTCGTCGACCATCGCCTTGTTTCGCCGCGCGGTCCGCCATCGGCGAAATCCCCAGATCGCACCGATGACGACGAGGACGACCAAGATCGCGATCGCACGGGCGAGCACGCTGCCCAGCGGTACCATCCCCGCGATCGCCACGAGCGGCCCAGCGAACCAGATGAACAGGCCGAGGAAGACGATGCCGAGGGCGATCACAAGCCATCGCGGCGGCCGGCGAGCGAAGACGCGGCGCAAACGATACCACATCAGCGCGGGGTCTCGACGTACGTCTTGGGGATCGTCACCTCGACCCGACGGTTCAGCCGGCGCGAGGCTTCGCTTGCATTATCGGCGATCGGCTGCGTCTCGCCGAAGCCGGAGGGCTTCAGCCGGTCGGCCGGCACGCCGGCGCCGACGAGGGCGATCACGACGGCCTGCGCGCGCGCTTCGGACAGTACCTGGTTCGAGGGGAAGCGCAGCGAGCGGATCGGCTGGGCATCAGTGTGGCCCGCGACGACGATTGGGCCGTTGACGAGGCCGATCGCCTGGGCGATGCGGCCCATTGTCGGACCATAGCCCGCGTCAAGATCGGCCGAGCCGCTGGCGAACAGGCCACGATCGAGCAGGCGGACCCCGACCGCACCCGGATCATCCGTCACACCGACGCGACCGGCATCAATGTCGGGCTTGAGGATATCGAGGATCGTCCGATACAGGCGGCTGTCGGACGGTGGCGCCGGTGCCTCGCGGGCAAGTTTCGCCGGTCCCGCCGCATAAATCGCGCCAAGCGGACGCGCGCTCCAGTCGACGAGCCCGAGGGTAAAGACGAATCCGGCGTAGATCAGCAACAGCAGTCCGGCGAGCCCTGCGAGCAGGACCCAGAGCGGAATGTCGGCGGCGATCGGCCGATACGCCGCGTCGACACCCTTCCATTGCGGCGACAGCTCGCGCTCGACCGGGCCGCGCAGGTTGCGGATCGCGGCGTAGAGACGCTCGCGCAACTGGAGCAGCTTCGACGCCCCGCCCCGCTCGAGGCGCAGCCGGCCTTCGAAGCCGAACGAGAAGCAGATGTAGAGCAACTCGAGCAGCGCCGGCGACCGGCCGGGACGGGCCTCGAGCGCATCGGCCACCTCGAACATGCGGTCGCCCGAGACGACCTCGTTATGGAATGTCGCGACGAGCGTCTGCTTGCCCCAACCGGTGCCGACACCCCACGGCGTCGACAGGATGACCTCGTCGAGCAGCGCGCACAGCGCATAATGGCCGTAGCGGATCTCCTCCTCGCCAATCGCCGACTCACGCGTCCGTGCTTGGAAGCGGCGCAGTTCCTCGATGACGATCCGGCGCAGGCGCCCGCTGTCCTGATGCGCGAGGACGGTGCGCAATCCCCCGGCGAGCGCGATCAGCGGGGTGCCGGCGGCGATCAGGGGATTACCGCCGATCGTCGGCAGCTGATCGAGCGTCAGTTTCGCCGGGGCGAACGGGCTATTGCCACCGCGAGCGCCGGCGGGCTTGCCGATCATCGTCTGCTCGACTTGGTCGGCGCTCCCGAATATCGGCCGGTCGAACGGCGTGGCCGCGCCGCCGATCTCGGTCCGATCGGCGTCGTTCCCGGTGGCACCGATCTGCGTTCGATCTCCGTCCGGCGTGAACGGACTGCGGCTCATCTGATGCGGCCCCGGATCGCCCACAGATCGAGCGTCAGGTCGGGCACATCGCCCGAGACGTGGATCGCGATCCCGCCGGATTGTTCGATCAACCGCCAATCCTCGGACTGGGCGTTGACCTCGAAGTAGATCATGCCCGAGCGGAACGGAATCTGCCGCGGCTCGGCGGGCAGCGGTCGGATCGGGGCGCCCCCGAGCTGCAGGTTGACGAGATCGCGGATGCGCTCGACGGCGCCGATCGTCGTCCGCTTCGGCAGATTGGCGCGGAGCAGCTCGGCGTCGATCGACGACTTCGCCGCGACGACGAACACACAGTCGGTGAACAGCGACCGGTCGGTAATCTTGGCGACGCGAATGCCGAACGCGCGTTCTTCGAGCGCGATCGGGATCGCCGTCTGCTCGAACACCGCCGACAGCGCCTCACGCAGGAAGCCGATCAGCGGCTGGAACGATCCGGCCAGGTCGGCATGGTTGTACGGCGGCAATTGCGGCGGGCGGTTCGTTGCGGCCTCGGTGAAGGTCGCGAGTTCGCCGGCGAGTTCGACGAACGCCCGGTAGAGCGCTTCGGGATGGAGATCCTGCAACGACCCGAGGTGCCGCAGCAGCATGTCGTTCCGATTGACCAGCATCAGCACGAGAAAGTCGCTGATCTCGGCCGTGCTCTTGCCGCCCTGGCTCGACAGGCGGTTCGCGATCGCGGCGCCGCGATGCTGGAGGAGGCCCCGCATTTCGGCGATGAAACTCGTCAGCCGTTCGGACGCGGCGCAGCTCAGCGATGTCGGGATGAACGCCGGATCGAGGACGATTGACCCATCGAGCCGTTTCTCGACCAGCCGCGCGAGCGGGAGGGTGACGAAGCCGGCGCGCTCCTGATTGTCGTGCATCAGGCGCAACTCGAGCTTGCCGACGATCAGCGTCGCCCGGGCTTCGGAACCGACGACGGTGTCGCCGACCTCGACCTCCTGCCCGGTCCAACGGACGGACGGGTCGCCGGCGCGCGGTGCCGCCAGTCGTGCGCTGACCCCGCCTTCGCGGCGGATCGGCAACGCGAGATGGATGACGACATTCTTGAGATCGCTCGGGACGTCGAGGGGGATGGGATGGTCATCGGTGCCGGGAATTTCGAATACCGTGCCGTCGGGCAAGATTCCCGTCGCCCGCGACAGGGCAACGATACCGGTCTGGAGCAGCGCCTCGTCGATCTCGAGCCGCGCGAAGCCCCACGCCAAAGGCTGGAGCCATCGCGTGGTCGACTGCGCCGTGCGTTCGACATAGCGCTCGAATTGCTGGAAGTGCTGCGTCCGGAGGAACATGCCCTCCGCCCAGATGACCTTGTTGTCCCAGTACATCTAGCGTTGCCCTTGCGGGGCCCCGTCATAGCCTGTCGTATCGGCGGTCAATTGCGCGAGCTGCCGCTCATACGCGGCGCGGAAGGCGCGGTTGATCGCCCCGTCGGCATCCTCGCCGTCGAGCTTGAAGCGCTCGTAACGCTCGACATAGCTCGTCCACATCGCAAGGTCGCGCTGCGCCTTGATCAGGAACGACCGCCCCTCGACGCTCGCCTCGACCGCAGCCGGCGACAGCGTCGTCATCGTCGTGCCGATCGCCGCGCGCATGCCGGCGAGGACGCAAAAGATGTGCGTCTTGATATCGCGGAACGCCTCCGATACCGCCTCCGCGCCGCCGGCGAAGCCGACGTCGGGGCCGCGCAGGACTTCGACCGCGAGCCGCTGCGGCGGGACCCACTTGAACGGATTATTCTGTTCGGGCCGAACCATCGTCCGCGACATCCGGTATTCGTTCTTCAACGCCGTCCGCTCGCTCATCAGGTCGGCGAGGCCGAGCACCATGCCACGATAGACTTCACCCAGCCGGGCCATCGCCGCCGCGCGTTCCGCCTCGGGAAAGCTTGCCGGCGACAGCCGCGCGCCCGCGCAGAAGGCGTCGAACAGATCGTCGGGGATTGCCTCGCTCGGCGCCGGCGTCGCGACGGGTGGCGGCGTCGGCTCAGGCGGCGATTTGGTTGTTATGGCGGCGCGCGATGCCTTCACCCGCGTCACCGCGGGAACCGGCGGCTCGATGTCGGTGATCGGCGGCGGTGCCGGTTCGACAGCTACCGCCGGCACGACCGGCTCGGGCGCGGGAACCGGTTCGACCGGTACCGCAGGCTTCGCTGATGTGGATTTCTTCGTCTTGGCCGGCGCGTCGACGGGCTCGGCCCAGTCCGCCGGGATCGGCATCGGCGGTGACGGCGCCTCGGCCGGCGACAATATCGGACGGTCGAACGGAACGTCGAAACCGAACCCGGCGTCGCGTTCGACCCGCGTCGGCTCGACCCACTCGCGCGGCGTGCCGATCAGCTGCTCGTGATCGGGCCGCTCGCGCGGCAATTGCCAGTCACCCGCCCGCGCCGCCGGTCGGTTGTCCCACGCGTCGCCGTCACCGAGGGTGACGCGGTCGGTCGGGCGATGGTCGGCCAGCAGCGGATCGGGCGGAAGCTGGCTGGCGAACGGGTCCGGCCGTGCCCGGCGTGACGGCGCCTTGACCGGGGTGAGCCCACTCGGCGGATCGAACAGCGAGACGCTCGGCGTCGCGTTCTCCCTTGCCGCGGTCGGGACATCGACGGCGAGCGCCTCGACCGAAAGCTTGAATGTGCCCAGCCGGATCGACCCGCCCGGGGCGACGAGCGTCTCAGCCCCGCTGGCAATGCGCTCGTCCTCGTCGCCGACGAAGGTACCGTTGGCGCTGGTGTCGCGCACCCCGACCTTGTCGCCGACGGCGCGGATCGTGCAGTGGCGCCGCGACAGCGCGCGGCCGGGATCGGCGATCACCCAGTCGGCGCTGGCGTCACGGCCGACGGTCACCGGATCCTCGCCGACCATCCGCTGATCGAGCTGCTGCGACGGCTCGGCCGAGCTGTAGAGGCGCAGTCTGATCATTGTCTCTCCCGCGCTCGACTATGCCGCACATCGCGCGGCAGCACCATCAGTTCAGATTGATCATCTTGCCGTTGATCGTGACCCCGCCGGCGTCGATCACGATCGTGTTGCCGGCGACCTCGAGCTTGATGCTCGTCGTCGCCGTCAGCGTGATGTCCTGCGCGTCGACCTTTTGCGAACGGGTGATCGTCGCGGTCTCGTCGCGCTTGACGACGCGCCGGTAGTCCCGACCCGACTGCATGAAGATTTCTTCGCCGCCGCCTTTGTCTTCGAACAGCAATTCATGCGCGAGGCCGCCCGGCCCCGAGGTGCGCCAGCCCGCCTGCGTCAGGTTGGCCGGGACCGCGTACGGATGCGCGTTCTTGCCGTTGTACAGGCAGCCGACGAGGATCGGCCGGTCGGGATCGCCCTCGAGGAAATCGATCATCACTTCCATGCCGGGTCGCGGCACGAACTGTGCCCCGATCTTGTTGCCAGCCCATTGCTGGAGCACGCGAACCCAGCACGTCGACGCCGCATTGCGGTCCCAGTGATACTGGATCTTGATCCGGCCGAAGCCCTCGGGATCGTTTTGGTCGACGACCACCGCACTTTGCGGTCCGTTCGCGACGGCTTTGGGCGTATGCCGCTTGGGTCGGAAAACATCGGCGCTCGGCTGGGCGACGAACGACTGGTCGTAATGCGAATCGCCTTCGCTCAGACCCGATGGATCGAAAATCGCATGACTGATCGACCGGATGACGATGCGCCGCTCGCGCGGATTGAGCCGCGTGTCGTCGATCTGGAAACGCTTGCCCGGCTCGAATGCCAGATACGACCCGCTGCCGTTCATCGTCATCGCGCCGCTTTCGGCTTCCTCGATGGCGAGCTTGGCGCGGCGACGGCCGACCTCGGCGTCGGCATAGCCGGACTGCCAATCGTACACGGCGCTTGCCTGGTTCGCCGACCCAAGCCGCGTCGGCACCTGGATCGGGGTTAGCGAGCCCGGCTTCTTGAAGTCATATTCGTGAACGACGGCGGCACCCGGCGAAGCATGGTGCCCAAGCGTCACGCCTTGCACGCCGCGCAGCAGATGGTCGCGACGGAACGACAGTTCGAATGGCTTGCCGTCGTCGTAGCCGGCAACACTGTCCGCCATGATCATGCGATGCTTGTACGGACCGGCTCCAGCATCGTAGCGGAAGTAATAAAAGACGCCCTCGTCCTCGAGTAGCCGCGATACGAAGTCGAAATCGGATTCGTTCTGCTGGACGCACATCTCGCGTGGCGGCTGCGCCCCGACCTTGCTGTCGTCGAACGTGATCTGGTTGCCGCGCAAGACGTCGGCGACGATGAACTTCGCGGTTTTATCGGTCCAGAGCCGACGATGCCGCTGCTGTTTGGTCGCCTCGAACGCGGCCGCGATTTCGATCGCAAACTCGGTATAGCCGCCCTTCTGATAAAGATGCTCGAACCGGACACACCGCCCGTTGATCGTTCGCTCGCTGTTATCCGAGATGCCGACCACGAAAGAAATCGACGCATTCACCCAAGCGGCGGCATCGGGGACGTCGCCCTGCGACCGGATCTGCAATCGATACTTGAACGGCTCAGAAAGCGCTTCCTTACCGTCGACCTTGAACAGATAGTGATCGGTGACGACACCGGGCGCTTCGGTCAGTCTGATGAACTTATTAGAATCGTGCGCCATGCACTGCTTTTCTGTTGCTCGCGGAAAGGCGGCCCGCCGCGTGCGATCTGCACGTCCTGACGAGCCGCCCCCGATCCAGATTTAGACCTTCTTCGCGGTGGTGAAGTCGTACCCGCCACGGACTGCGCGCTCGGCATTGGTGTCATCACGCAGGAACTGGTTGAAGTTAACCTGGCTGAAGTTGAGCGCGATGTTCTCCATCGGCTCGCCGCCCGAGCTCTGTCCGGAGGTCGTGAACGACGTGCAGATGACGTTCTTCATAACATATTCGATATACTTGGCTTCGGCGCCGTCCGATGCCTGGATCGTCACCGCAAGCTGCGCCTCGGGCGTGTTCTTCCCCTCGAGCGACTGCAGCATGAACTGGGTGGTCGTATCGTCCTGACGCTTGACGAGATGGACATCGCCCGGCGTTACCTTGCCCGAAGACATACGGTTGCCGGCGGCACCGGCGGTCGTCTGCACGGCGACCGAGAAGCCCCAGCTATACGAATCAATCTCGATCCAGCCTTTGTAAGGACCAGCAGTTACTGCGCCCTGCAAAGAACCAAGCTTCAAATAAACTGGCATGTCAAACTCCTACAAAAAGCTACCACAGAAGACACTCGACTCGCTGATCGTCGAAGTGATAGGCGAAATTACCCTGTTCATCAACATCAAGACGCACGATGTCGACGATAGTTGCGCCTTGCAAACGATTAAGTATCTTGGTTGACAGTTCGGGTAATACGCTTCGGTTGAGCACGCCGTCGATCGCCCGGGCACCGCTCTGGGTTTCGGTCGTACGCGCTGCAATAAGGTCAACGACGGCCGGGCTCCACGCGAAGCTGGCGCCGTAAGCATCGGCGAGCCGACGCCCGATCCGTCCAAGCGCAAGCTCGATGATCTCACGGATGATCGACGGAGGGAGCGGCAGGTACGGAACGACGGTCACGCGTCCGAGAAATGCCGGGCGGAAGTGATCGAGCAGCTTCGGCCGCAGCGCCTGTTCGAGCGCCGCGGCACTCGGCGGTATCTCGGGATCGGCGCAAAGCGGTTCGATTGCTTCCCAACCTGCGTTCGACGTCATGATGATCAAGGCATTGCGGAAATCGACGTCGCGGCCCTGCCCGTCCTTGACGCGCCCCTTGTCGAACAGCTGGTAGAAGACGTCCTGCACCCCCGGATGCGCCTTCTCCATCTCGTCGAGCAGGATCACGCTGAACGGTCGCCGGCGGACCGCCTCGGTCAGGACCCCGCCCTCGCCGTAGCCGACATACCCCGGCGGGGCGCCGAGAAGCATCGATACCTTATGCTCCTCCTTGAACTCACTCATGTTGATCACCGACATATTGTCGGCACCGCCATAGAAGCGCTCGGCAAGCGCGACCGCGGTCTCGGTCTTGCCGACGCCCGAAAGCCCGACCATGAGAAAGACACCGACCGGCTTGTTGGGATCGGTCAGGCCGGCGCGGTTCGCACGCATCGCGCTGCCGATCGCCGCCAGCGCCTGCGGCTGGCCGCGGATACGCTCGGCCATGATCGCTTCGAAATCGATGATTCCGGCGATCTCATCGGCGACCATCCGTCCGACCGGAATGCCGGTCCATCCCGCGACGACATCGGCGACGGCGGTCCGATCGACGACGTCGAGGACCAGCGGCGTCTCGCCCTGAAGCTGCGCGAGTTCGCTACGCGCGGCGTGGAGCCGCCCGAGAAGCGTCGCGTCGATATTATCGTCGGTGGGCGCATCGCCCGGCTGCTCGGCCAAGCGGCGGAACTCGGCGATCTCGCCGACCAGTCGACGCTCGGCATCCCACCGCGACGACAGCACTTCGCGGCGCGCCGCGACGCCGTCGCGCGCCGCGCTGATCTCGACCCGGCGCGCGGCGTGATCATAGCCACCTGCGGTTTCGCGCTCGAGGATGCCGCCTTCGACATCGAGGGCGGCGAGCTCGCGATCGGTCGCCTCGATCGCGGCCGGCGTCGAGGCCTGGCTCATGCCGACGCGGGCGCAGGCGGTATCGAGCAAGGCAATCGCCTTGTCGGGAAGCTGACGGCCAAAGATATAGCGATGCGACAGCCGGACGGCAGCGTCGACCGCCTCATCGAGGATCCGTGTGCCGTGGTGCTTCTCGAGCGTCGCGACGAGCCCGCGCACCATCCGGATCGCGTCCGCCTCGCTTGGCTCTTCCACCTTGACGACCTGGAAGCGTCGCGTCAGCGCCGCGTCCTTCTCGAAATATTTCTTGTATTCCGCCCAGGTGGTCGCTGCAATCGTGCGCATCTCGCCACGCGCCAGCGCCGGCTTGAGCAGGTTCGCGGCGTCACCCTGCCCTTCGGCACCGCCGGCGCCGATCAAGGTATGCGCCTCGTCGATGAACATCACGATCGGCGTCGCTGACGCCTGAACCTCGGCGATCACCGCCTTCAGCCGGTTCTCGAACTCGCCCTTGACGCCGGCGCCGGCCTGCAACAGCCCGAGATCGAGACTGAGCAAGCGAACGAGCTTCAAGGCGTCGGGGACTTCGCCGGCGGCGATCCGGAGTGCAAAGCCCTCGACGACCGCGGTTTTGCCGACCCCGGCCTCGCCGGTCAGGATCGGATTATTCTGCCGCCGCCGCGTCAGGATGTCGATCATCTGGCGGATCTCGGCATCACGGCCGAGGACCGGGTCGATCCGCCCGGCACGCGCCGCGGCGGTCAGATCGATGCAATATTTGTCGAGCGCGGCGCTCCCGCTAGCGGTCGCCAGAGGTGCTGTCGATGGATCGGAGAGCGGCGCTGGCTCTCCCTCGGGCGCGGCGATATGGGCGAAGTCGTCGGTCAGGACCCGTGCGTCGATGCGCTGGAGCGATCTTGCCCTCTCGCGCACGGCAGCGGCGAGAAAGTCATCGGCGAGCAGTGCTGCCAACAGATGCGCCGGCGCAACCGCGCTTGCGCCGACGCCCAGGCTGGCGAAAAGCCAGGCCTCGCGCATCCAACGCACCAGCCGCGGCGACAGCGCCGGAGCCCGCCCGTTACCCGTACGAAGGCGATCGAGCGTAGCCGTAAGTTCGGCCGTGACCCGGCCTTCGTCGACATCGAAATGAGCGAAAATCCGCCGGATCGCGGGGTCATTGGCTTCGATCAGCTTGAGCAGCCAATGCTCGGTCTCGACGTCATAATTCGTTCGCGAGAGCGTCAAGCCGGATGCAGCTTCCAGCGCCGCACGTGCCGCGGGCGACAGGCGATCGACTAGTGCTTTCAGATCCATCGCCGCGCCCCCCTTCCGCAAAGTCGGATAACTTGCGTCGCGGTCAAAAAACCACGGCGCAGGTCGCCCGATCCTGTCAGCTGTTGAACGCCTATCCGGGTTTAAGGGTCCACGACTGAATTATGTCACGTCGGAGACACAGTGCTGCTGAGGATTGCCTCGTCACGATCGGTCGTCGCCGCGCCGGCGAGCAGCCACGTCGACTGGCCCAATGCCGCCGGAACCATGGGATCGTCGAGCCTGAGCTGGGGGACCGCGTCGCGGTGGAGCACCAGCTGAATCGTGAAATCGACGTTCCCGCCGACCGCCCGGCGGATCGTATCGGTAACCTCGGTGCGAATGCCGCCGGCGTCGAAGAAACGCCGGAAGTCGTTGAATCCGAGCGGCCCGATACGAACGCGAAACCGGCCGACCACATCCCAGATCGCGGCCCCGGCGACCGCGTCCTGCGCCAACGTGGCAAACGCGCCGTCGTCGCTATGACCCGCTCCGAGCCGCGTCTGTTCAGACGGCGCCAGGCTGACCCAGCGCCCCTCCAGCTCGTGGATCTCGACCGGGAAACCGTACATTCCCGTAAGTATGCGGCGAAGTGCCCCACCCGATCGCACCCGCCGCGCCATCGCCCCGGCCATCGACAGCCAGGCTTCGTCGCGCACCGGTTCGTCCGCGACGCCGAGGCCGGCAAGCGCCTTCAACGCCCGGCTGAAGCTGTCGTCGAGCTCGCCGCGGGCACCCTCGAAAGCGATCGGCAGACGGTATTTCGCCCAGGCGCGCCAGAACTGGCTGACGGCGCGATGATTGAACATATCGAAGAACTCGCCGAACGCGGTGTTCCGTTCGCGCCGCTCGTCGTTCACGCGCTCGGTATAATGTTCGGGCAGCACCGCGCTCGGTCCGGTCAAGCCCATGAAGGTGACGGTCACCGCCGTCGCGCCATCGGCAGTCGCCCGCGCGTTGGCGACCGGGTCGTCGAAATAGCGTTGCCCGACCGCGGTAACGAAGCGTACCGGCTCGCGCTCCGGCGGCTCGTCCGCCCCGATCGTCGGGTTTGGAACGTCGTCGCGCCGGGCGGCAACCAGACGCTCGCGAACGAACTCGAAGAATTCGATGTAATCGGGGTCGGCGGTCAAATGATTTGCCGTGAGCCGGTGCGGGCCGGCCATTGCTGCCAGGGCCGGCGCTCACCGCGCAGCCAGAGCGACGTGCGGCTGAACGTATTGATCGCGGCCATCGATCGAAAGACGTTGGCCAGCAGCGCCCCGAGCAGGAACGTCCCCGATCCTGACAGCCGCTTGTCGTCGAACTCGAGCTTGAGATCGGTGCCGTGGAGAAAGACGACCTGGCCGCCGGCCGGCGCGCGCGCCGTCGTCACTTTGCCCTCGACCGCCATCAACCGTTCGACGATCACCCGGCCGGTGGACGCGTCGCTATGGTCGTGCAGCGCCAGCAACTCCTTGACCACCGCGAGCGACACTTCCGGATCGGCGACGCTCATATGGGCCAGCGACATGTGGCTGATCAGCCGCCACAGTTCGCCGCGATCCCGCTTGGCGCGCAACGGATCGGTCGGGGCAATGAGGAAGGTCGCGGTGCCGACGGTGTCGGGCGCGCCGACGATCGTCAGCGTTGGCCGCCCCTCGCCGAACGGCAACGCGCGCGGCAGCTCGCGGTTGGTGCAGGTCAGGTCGATCGACGCGACCAGCTCGGCGTCGGCGACCGGCAGGCCGGCGGTATCGATCAGCGAGATGAAGACATCGTCGCCGCCTTCGGGGCGCGGGT
>CAXTPH010000010.1:0-2030 GCA_964245955.1 uncultured Sphingomonadaceae bacterium
CGCAGCGACGACACGTTGGCGACGTAGATGACGACATCGTCGCGCATGACGCGGGCGCGGAGGTTGCGCTTGATCGTGCCTTCGACGACGCGCGCACCGGCGGCTTTGCCGGTCTTGCCCGCCTGGAAGACTTCGAGCACCTGCGCCCGGCCGACGACGTTTTCGAGGAACTCGGGCCCGAGCTGCCCCGCCATCGCCGCCTTCACGTCGTCGATCAGGTTGTAGATGACGTCATAGTATTTGAGCGCGACCCCGTCCCGCTGGGCGAATTCGCGCGCCTTGGCGTTGGCCCGGACGTTGAAGCCGATGATCGGCGCCTTCGACGCCGCCGCGAGCGTGACGTCGGATTCGGTGATCCCGCCGACGCCCGAGTGCAGCACGCGGACCTTGATGAGGTCGGTCGAGATCTTGTTGACCGCGCTGACGATCGCCTCGACCGAACCCTGGACATCGCCCTTGATGACCATCGGATACTGCTGCGCCTTGGCTTCGCGCAGCGCATTGAACATCGCCGCGAGGTCGGCCGGCGGCCCGACGGTACGCTCGGCGGTGATCAGCCCGGCACGATACGCCGCGACCTCCTTCGCCCGCGCCTCGGTCTCCATGACCGAGAACGGATCACCAGCTCGTGGCACACCCGACAATCCGAGCACCTCGACCGGGACCGACGGCCCCGCGGTCTTGACCTGGACGCCCTTGTCGTTGAGCAACGCACGCACCTTGCCCCACTCGGCGCCGACGACGAAGACGTCGCCGACCTTGAGCGTGCCGCGGTTGACCAGCACCGTCGCCAGCGGGCCGCGGCCCTTGTCGAGCTTCGCCTCGATCACCGTCGCCTCGGCGGCGCGGTCGGGGTTCGCGGTCAGTTCGAGCACCTCGGCCTGGAGCAGGACCTTTTCGAGCAGGTCGTCGAGCCCGGTCTTCTTGGTCGCCGACACCTCGACATCCTGGACGTCGCCGCCGAGTTCCTCGACCTGGACGTCGTACTGCAGCAGCGCTGTCCGGATTTTCTGCGCGTCGGCTCCGGGCTTGTCCATCTTGTTGATCGCGACGATCATCGGCACGCCCGCCGCCTTGGTATGGGCGATCGCTTCGACCGTCTGCGGCATGATGCCGTCGTCCCACGCCACCACCAGCACGACGATGTCGGTGACGTTGGCCCCGCGCTTGCGCATATCGGTGAAGGCCTCATGGCCCGGCGTGTCGAGGAAGGTCACCTTCTCGCCGCCCTTCAAGGTCACCTGATACGCGCCGATGTGCTGCGTGATCCCGCCCGCCTCGCCGGCGACGACGCTCGTGCCGCGCAACGCGTCGAGCAGGCTGGTCTTGCCGTGGTCGACATGCCCCATGATCGTCACGACCGGGGGCCGCGGCTGCAGATCGGTCTCCTCGTCGACCGCGCCGATGACGCCGACCTCGACGTCCGAATCGGACACGCGGACGATGTTGTGGCCGAATTCGACGACCAGCAGCTCGGCGAGATCCTGGTCCATCGCGTCGGTCATCGCCATCGGCGAGCCGAGCCGGTTGAGCGCCTTGAGCAGGTCGCTGCCGCGCTCGGCCATGCGGTTGGCGAGCTCCTGGACGGTGATCTCCTCGGGCACGACGATGTCGCGGACCTGGCGCGCCTGGCCGGCACCGCCGCCGTGGCCGCGATGCTGCTTCTCACGCGCGCGGCGGAGCGCGGCGAGGCTGCGGGTGCGGACGCTGTCGTCGCTGTCGAGCGCGCGGGTGACGGTCAGCTTGCCCTGGCGACGATCGTCGACGCGGCCGCGGCTCGGGCGCGCGGGCAGGCCGCGCTTGCCGCCCTCTTCCTCGTCGATGATCGGCGTGATCGTGCCCGGCAGGCGACCGGTCGGTGCCTTCGCCTCGACGGGGCGGAGCGCGGCCTCTTCCTCGGCCTTCTTCTTCTCCTCGGCGCGCAATTTCTCCATGCCGAGCGCCTCGGCCTTTTCGATCTCCTCGCGGCGGCGCGCTTCCTCGAGCGCCTGCATCCGCTGCTCCTCGGCCTCGCGCAGCATCGCGGCGAG
>CAXTPH010000010.1:2130-22123 GCA_964245955.1 uncultured Sphingomonadaceae bacterium
CTTCCTCGAGCGCCTGCATCCGCTGCTCCTCGGCCTCGCGCAGCATCGCGGCGAGCCGCTCCTGCGCGGTCAGCCGGTCGGGCTGGGCAGGCGCCGGGGCCGGGCGGCCCCGCGCCGGGGGGGCCGCCGGACGGCCGCCACGCGGCGTCGCCAGCGCCGACCGGACCGGCGGCGTCGGGGTGGCGGCGGGTGCCGCCGGTTCGGGCGCGGCGGCGACGGGTTCGGGGGCCGGGGCCGGCTCGGGCGCGGCCGGCTCGACGCGCGGCGGGATGACCGGCCGCTCGACCGGCGTGAACATCACCGGCGGCGGCGCGGGACGGGCCGGCTCCGGCGCGGGCAGCGGCCGCTCGTCGACGACCGGCGCGGGCGCCGGGGCGGGCGCGACCGGCGGAGCCTTGGCGACCGGGGCCGGAGCCGGCGCGGGAGCCGGCGGCGGCGGTGGTGCGACCTCGACGACGGGCTCCTCGCGGACCGGGTCGCCGGGGCGGTGGAGGACGCGCGCGCGCTTGACCTCGACCACGACCGACTTCGACCGGCCGTGGCTGAAGCTCTGCTTGACCTTGCCGATCTCGACCGTCTTGTTCAGTCCGAGCGGGGCGCGCATGCCGAGCTTGGGTTTGTTGTCGTCACTCATGCCGGACCTGATAACCCTTCGTCACCGGCGGCAGCCGCCGGTTGGTGTGAATTCATGCCGTTGAAGGCGCGCCAACGATCGACGGCGGCAAGGACGCGCGCCGCTGCCGCCGGATCGCACACGGCGGCGTGTACCACATTCTCGCGGCCCAACGCCAAGGACAATTGCTCGCGCCCGACCGGGAGAAGCCGCGACGCGACCGCGTTCGGCGCGCCCTTTGCCTTGCCGTCGAGCTTCGCCATCCCGTCGGGGGCGGCATCGTCCGCATGAAGCAGAAGCCGAACCCGTCCCGCGCCCAACGCGTCGCCGATCCGTTCCGATCCCCAGATGAGGTGCCCGGCCTTGTTTTCCAAGCCCAGCCGGTCGAGCGCGCGGCGTTCGAGGCCGCTCCGGATCGTCTCGACGAGGTCGTCGGGGACGGCGATGCTCGTCGTCTTGAACGCGCGCATCAACACGCCGCGAAGGCGGCCCTTGGCGGCGGCGGTGGCGATCAGATCGCGGTTCGGCGACAGCCAGGCGCCGCGCCCGGGCGCCCGCGCGCCGAGGTCGGGATAAACCTGCCCGGCATCGTCGAGCGCCAGACGGATCAGCCCGTCGCGCGTCCCGTGCATGCCCGTGAGGATGCACTTGCGTTCGGGCTCGGCCTTCGCCGCTTTGTGGGTCGCTACGCCGGTGTCATTCTGGGGTGACCGCATCCGCGTCCTCCCCGACCGTTTCCGGCGCTACTTCGGCGTCGAACCAGTGCGCGCGCGCCGCCATGATGATGCGGTTGCCGTCGTCTTCCGACAGGCCGAACGCCTTGAGGATACCGTCGCGCTTGGCGACTAGTTCGTCGCTGGCGAGGTCTCCGAGGTCGTCGATCGTCAGAATCTTGGCCTGGCCGAGAACGACGAGCATCGCTTCGGTCAACCCGGGGATCTCGGCGAGCGCGTCGTCGACGCCGAGCGCGCGCCGCTCCTCGCGGGCGGCGGCTTCCTTGCGATCAAGCGCATCCTGCGCCCGCTGCTGCAATTCGCCGGCGAGATCGTCGTCGAAGCCCTCGATCGCCGCCAGCTCGGCGACGTCGACATAGGCGACCTCTTCCAGCTCGCTGAAGCCCTCGGCGACGAGCAGCTGTGCGAGCGTCTCGTCGACGTCGAGTTCGGTCTGAAACAGCTCGGACTTCTCGACGAATTCCTTCTGGCGCCGCTCGCTCTCGTCGGCCTCGGTCATGATGTCGATCTGGCGCCCGGTCAGCGCGCTGGCGAGGCGGACGTTCTGGCCGCGGCGACCGATCGCGAGGCTCAACTGGTCGTCGGGGACGACGACATCGATGCGGTTGTCCTCCTCGTCCATCACGACCTTGCTGACCTCGGCCGGCTGGAGCGCGTTGACGACGAAGGTGGCGACGTCGGGCGACCACGGAATGATATCGATCTTCTCGCCCTGGAGTTCCTGAACGACCGCCTGGACGCGGCTGCCCTTCATGCCGACGCACGCGCCGACCGGGTCGATCGACGAATCACGGCTGATGACACCGATCTTGGCGCGGCTGCCGGGGTCGCGCGCGACCGCCTTGATCTCGATGATGCCGTCGTAGATTTCGGGAACTTCCTGCGCGAACAGCTTCTTCATGAACTCACCCGCGGCGCGGCTGAGGAAGATCTGCGGACCGCGGATTTCGCGGCGAACCGACAGGATCAGCGTGCGAACACGGTCGCCGACGCGGAGCACCTCGCGCGGAATCTGCTGGTCGCGGCGGATGACGCCTTCGGCCTTGCCGAGGTCGACGACGACGTGACCGAACTCGGCGCGCTTGACGACGCCGGTGATGATCTCGTTAACCCGGTCTTTATATTCCTCGTACTGCCGGTCGCGCTCGGCGTCGCGGACCTTCTGGACGATGACCTGCTTCGCCGCCTGCGCCGCGATGCGACCGAACTCGATCGGCGGCAGCGGGTCGACGATGAAGTCGCCGAGCTTCGGCTCCTTCTGCAGCTTGGCGGCGTCGACGAGGTTGATCTGCTTGAAGAAATCTTCCGGCGCCTCGACGACTTCGAGCACCCGCCACAGCCGGAGGTCGCCGGTGCGCGCGTCGATCTTGGCACGGATGTCGTTCTCGGCGCCGTAGCGCGCGCGTGCCGCCTTCTGGATCGATTCCTCCATCGCCTCGATGACGATCATCCGGTCGATCGACTTCTCGCGCGCAACCGCGTCGGCGATCGCGATCAGTTCGGCGCGGTTGGCGGTGACGGCGGTCACACCCTTGGTCGCGGCTTGGGCCATGTCAGTCCTCATCCTGCGTGTTGTCGTTGTCCGCGTGCTCGTCGTCGGGCGATTCGACGATCTGCTCGGCATCGCCGAAATCGAGCGGACGGCTCGCGGCGATCAGTTTGTTGGTCAGCACCAGCTTGGCGCTCTCAATCAGCGCGAACGGGACGGTGACCGGCCCGACGGTGGGCACGGTGAAATCGACGTTCTCGCCGCTCACCCCGGCGATCGCGCCGTGAAGCCGGACGCGTCCGTCGATGCTTTCGGCGAACTTCACCCTGACGTCGTGCCCGGCCCACTTGGCATAGTCGCCGAGCCGCGTTAGCGGGCGGTCGATCCCGGGCGACGATACTTCGAGCGCATATTCGCTCTCGATCGGGTCCTTTTCATCGAGCATTTCCGACAGCGCGCGGCTGAGCGTCTCGCACTGCTCGAGCGTCAGCTGCCCGGTCGCGGGGTCCTCGGCCATCACCTGCAGCGTCTGCCCCGCCTTCGACCCGTTCATCTGGACGCGCACGAGCGCCAGCCCCTGCGCCGTGGCGATCGGGGCGATCAGATCGGAAAGGACGGCGGATGTGGCCAAACGAACCCTGTACGAGATCAGCGGCGGTCCGGAGCGTTCCGGGCCGACCTTCGCAAGCTAACAATGTGAAGATGGGAGCCATATAGGCGAACCGGCCGATTGCCGCAAGCCGCTTCGCCGCGCTTCCCCCTCGCGCCGGATATGGCTAAAGCGCGGCACGTGACCATCCGGAGGAGTTGTCGCATGACCATCAAGCTCGCCCTCGCGCTCCTGACGCTTGGCAGCGCCACCCTCGCCGCCGCGCAGACGCCGCAGACCGTCGCTCCCGAGGCGCGCAGCTTCATGATCGGCGCGATCAAGGCGACGTCGCTCCACGACGGCGGGCTGCTGATCCCGAACGACGCCAAGACCTTCGGCGTCGACGCCGGTGCGCCCGCCGTGACGGCGGTGCTGACCGCGAACGGCATGCCGGGCGATGCGATCCCGGTCAGCATCAACTCGCTCCTCGTCCGCGTCCCCGGCCATGTCGTCGTCATCGACACCGGGCTCGGGCCGAAGGCGAACAGCCAGCTGATGGCGAGCCTCGCGCTCGCCGGGGTCGCGCCCGCCGACGTCACCGACGTCCTGATCACCCATAGCCACGGCGACCATGTCGGCGGCCTCGCGACCGCCGACGGCAAGGCGGCGTTCCCCAATGCCAAGGTGCGCATGACCGCGGCCGAGTGGACGTACATGCAGGCGCAGCCGAACGCCGCCGACCTCGTCGCCGCGATCACGCCGCAGATCGCGACCTTCGCCCCCGGCGCGACGGTCGTCCCCGGCATCACCGCGATCTCGATCCCCGGCCACACCCCCGGCCATGTCGCGTACGAGATCGTCTCGGGCCGCTCGCGCCTGCTCGACATCGGCGATTCGGCGCATAGTTCGGTGATCTCGCTCGCCGAGCCCGACTGGACGATGGGCTTCGACGGCGACAAGGCGGTCGGCAAGACGAGCCGCCGCAAGCTGTTGACCGACCTGTCGGCGAGCCACGAAATGATGTTCGCGCCGCACTTCCCCTACCCGGCGATCGGCACCGTCGCGAAGAAGGCCAACGGCTTCACCTGGGCCCCGGCGGCGACGGCGAGCTTTACGAACTGACCCCTTTCGCCCGGCACTTGTCCGAGCAATAACGGACATTTTCCCAGTCGCGCGCCCATTTCTTGCGCCACGCGAACGGGCGGGCGCAGGCGGCACAGACCTTGGTCGGCAGGTCGGCCTTGGCGACACCCTTGGGCATCAGGCGGCCAACATCCGGTCGAGGAACCCCTCGACGTCACCCAGCGGCACGTCGCGGGCGACGAACGCCGTGCCGATGCCGCGCGCGAGGACGAACGGCAGCGTGCCGGCGCGCATCTTCTTGTCCTGTAGCATATGCGCCATGAGCGGCGCCGCACGCGCCGAGATCCCGCGCGGATCGTTCGGCAAGCCCGCGGCCCGCAGATGATCGGCAACCCGCGCGGCGTCGACGGGCGGGCACAGGCCGCGCTCGGCCGAGAAGGCGAACGCCAGCGCGCAGCCGATCGCGACCGCCTCGCCGTGGAGCAGGCGGTCGGAGAAGCCCGCCTCGGCCTCGAGCGCATGGCCGAAGGTGTGGCCGAGGTTGAGCAGCGCCCGCGCGTCGCCGGTCTCGCGTTCGTCGGCGACGACGATCGCCGCCTTGGCGGCAACGCTGGTGGCGATCGCATGGACCCGCGCGGCGGTGTCGCCCGCCATCAGCGTGGCGACGTTCGCATCGCACCAGTCGAAGAACGCCGCGTCGCCGAGCAGCGCGGTCTTGACCACCTCAGCATAGCCGGCGCGGAGTTCGCGCGGGGACAGCGTGTCGAGCAGGTCGGGGTCGATCAGCACCGCGGCGGGCTGGTGGAACGCGCCGACGAGGTTCTTCCCCGCCTTGGCGTTGATCGCGGTCTTGCCGCCGACCGACGAATCGACCTGTGCAAGCAAAGTCGTCGGGATCTGGACGAATTTGCACCCGCGCCGGAGGATCGCGGCGGCGAAGCCGGTCAGGTCGCCGACCACCCCGCCGCCGAGCGCGACGACGACATCGCCGCGCTCGACGCCGAAGCCGAGCAGGCTATCAACGACGGTTTCGAGCGTCCGCCAGTTCTTCGTCGCTTCGCCGGGGGGGACGATGATCGGCTCGATCGCCAGCCCGGCGGCGGCGAGCGCGGCGCGCAGCGGTTCGAGATAGAGCCGCGCCACGGTCGAATCGGTGACGACGGCGACGCGGGCGCGCGCCGTCAGCGGGGCGATGATCGCACCGGCGCGGGCGAGCAGGCCGGGCTCGACGTGCACGTCATAGGCACGCTCGCCGAGCGGGACGTTGACGATCAAGGGTGCGCGGCCAGCGCGGCGAGGATCGCGCGGACGGTGGCGTCGTGCGGGGTCGGCTTGCTGCTGATGTGGATATGCGCCTCGGCGTAGAGCGGGTTGCGGACGCGCGCGAGCTCGGTGAGCACCTCGGCGGGGTCGCGGTCGCGGAGCAGCGGTCGCGTGTCGCGCCGCCGCACCCGCTCGGCGAGCGTGGAGATGTCGGCGTCGAGCCAGACCGCGACGGCGCGGGCGAGGATGAGGGCGCGGGTGTCGGCGGCGACGAACGCGCCGCCGCCGGTGGCGACGACCTTCGGCGGCCCGTCGATCAGCCGGGCGATGACGCGGCGCTCGCCATCGCGGAAGTGCGCCTCGCCGAAACGTTCGAAGATCTCGGCGATCGACAGGCCGCTCGCGCGCTCGATCTCGCTGTCGGCGTCGACGAACGGCAGCCCGAGCCGGACCGCGAGCCGCCGCCCGATCGTCGACTTGCCCGCCCCCATCAGCCCGACGAGGACGATGGGGCGCGCCGCCCGGGCGACCCGCGCCGCGGCAGGGGCCATTTCGACCGGGCTTTTTGCGTCGCACTCCATGTACCGCTTACGCTATACACCGCGCCGAAGCCGGGCAACGCCCGCGACATTGACTATCGGGAAAGAGCGACATGCGGGTTTTGTTGTGGGTTATCGTCGCGCTGCTGCTGATCGTCGTCGCCGGGGTCGTCTATCTGATGACCGCCAACGTTCCCGCGCCGACGCATCACGTCGAGCAGGTCATCCCGAACGACCGCCTTGGCCGCTGATCGCCGTCCCCTCGCGCTGCTGCTGATCGCCGCCGCGGTCGTCGCCGGCCCGTCGAGCGGGCAGGTCGCGCCCGAGCCGCCGCCGGCCCCGTCCGCCGCGCCGAAATCGCTGCTGCCCGACAGTTTCGGCGCGGCCCCCGCGGCCCCGGTCGTCACGCCCGCGCCGCTCGCCCTGCCGGCCGCACCGACGACCGACGACGCGACGACCCCCGCCGATGCGGCCGATACCCCGACGACCGAGACCGCCGCGGTCGAGCCGAGCGGCCCGCCGATCGGCAGCATCGGGCCGCTCACGCCCGACGACGGCGGCTATGGCGCGGGGGTCTTCGCCGGCTCCGACGGGCGCTTCGTCGCCGGCCTGCTGCGGCGGTTGCGGACCCCGGTCGCATCGCGCTGGGCGCATATCGTCCTGCGCCGCGCGCTGTTGTCGGCGGCGCCCGCCCCGCCCGGGATCAGCCCCGGCGACTGGATCGCCGAGCGCGCGCGGACCCTCCTGCAGATGGGCGAGATCGACGGGGCGAAGGCGCTGATCGACAATCTGCCGGTCGACCGTTTCACCCCGCGGCTGGTTCGCGTGGCCGGACAGGTACACCTTGCCGCCGCCGACCTGCCCGGCCTGTGCCCGATCACCGACACCGGCGGCGCGGTCTCGCCCGACCCGCTGTGGAAGCTTGCCGAGGCGATGTGCGCGGCGATGGCGGGCGACGACATCACCGCCGCGAGCGGCTTCGACGGCCTGCGCGACGGCAACCAGGTCGACCCGTTCGACATCATGCTCGGCGAGCGCATCGCTACCGTCAGCGGCAGCGGCGGCGGGCGCGCGGCGAACGTCGAATGGGATGCGATTGACCGCGTCACGCCGTATCGCTTTGGTGTCGCCGCCGCCGCCGGGGTGCCGGTACCGCTGCCGCTGCTGACCAGGCTCGCCGCCGCGACCGGGGGCACGAGCTGGGGCTGGGTGCTCCGCGCGCCGGGTCAGGCCGCCGACGTTCGCGCGGCGGCGCTGCGTCCGGCGGTTGCGATCGGGATCGTGTCGGCCGACGACATGGTCGGGGCGATCAGCGCGGCCAGCGCCGACCTCGACCGCGCCGCGCTCGACGCCTCGCCCGCGGGAACGCTGCGCGCTGCCTATGCCGCGCCGACGACGGTCGAGCGCGTCGCGGCGATGCGGACGATCTGGGCGGGCGGGAGCGACGAACCCGACCGCTATGCCGCGCACGTCGAAACCGCGCTCGCCGCCGCCCGACTGCCGGTCGATACCGCGGTCGCGAGCGACGCGCCCGAGCTGGTCGCGTCGATGCTGGCGGCGGGGATCGAGGACCGTGCGGCACGTTGGTGGCCGGTGGTCCGGGACGGCGACGACGCCGCGAGCCGGGCGGCGTGGGCGCTGCTCGCGGTCGGCGCGAACGGCGGCGTCCAGGTCTCACCGTCGCGCTACGCTGCCTACGCCAAGGATGTCTCGCCGCACCGCGCGGCGCTGTTGGCCGCCGCGCTCGACGGGCTCGGGTATGCGCGCGGCGGCGAGTGGCAGTCGACGCGCGAGGCGGCGGGGCTCGCCGTGTCGAACAGCTGGAGCAATGCGATCGACGCCGCCGCCGCCGCACATCGCACCGGCGAGGTCGCCGCGCTCGCCGCGACCGGGCTGCAGGCGAGCTGGGCGGCGGTATCGCCGGCGTATCTTGCGCACATTGTCGCCGCCTATGCCGCGATCGGCCGCCACCACGAGGCGCGCATGCTCGCCGCCGAAGCCGTCACCCGGGGGTGAGCGAGCCGCTCACCGACGCCCGGGCGATCGCCCTGTTCCTCGACATGTGCGCTGCCGAACGCGGGTCGGCGAAGAACACGATCCTTGCCTACCGCCGCGACCTCGCCGGCGCGAGCGACCTGCTCGGCGGCCGGCTTGCGTCGGCGAGTGCCGCCGACCTTGCGCGGCTGGCGCACGACTGGCGCGACCTCGCGCGCGCGTCGCTCCAGCGCAAATCGTCGGCGCTGCGCGGCTTCTTCGCCTTCCTCGTCGCCGAGGGGCTGCGCGCCGACGACCCGGCGGCGGGGCTGCCGAAGACCGCACGCGCGCGGCCGCTGCCCAAGTCGCTCGGCAGCAGCGATGTCGAACGACTGTTCGCGGCGCTGGCCGACCGTGCGCCGACCCCGGCGACCCTCCGCCTGACCGCGCTGGTCGAACTTCTCTACGGCTCGGGACTCCGCGCGACCGAACTCGTCAGCCTGCCGCGTCACGCGATTCAGCCCGGGCGTGGCTTCGCCATCCTGACCGGCAAGGGCGGCAAGGAACGCCTCGTCCCCGTTGGCCAGCGCGCGCTTGCGGCGGTCGCGGTCCACGCCGCCAACGTCGATCCCGGCGAGCGCTACCTGTTCCCCAGCGGCGCGAAGCACTTGTCGCGCGTCCGCCTGTTCCAACTCGTCAAGAGCCTTGCCGCCGACGCCAGCATCCCCCCCGACCGGATCAGCCCGCACGTCCTGCGCCACGCCTTCGCCACCCACCTGCTCGAAGGCGGGGCCGACCTGCGGACGCTGCAGACGCTGCTCGGCCACGCCGACATCGCGACGACGCAGATCTACACCCATGTCCAGAGCGCGAAGCTCGTCGAACTGGTCAACGCGCGCCATCCGCTTGCCGACCAGGACTGACAGGCGCACAGTCGCGATAAAATTGGGAGAGTCGCCGTGGCCACCGCCTTAAAGACTGTCGACAGCGTGCAGGATCAGGTCAGCGCCGAGGAGTGGGCGATCCGCGTCGACCTCGCCGCCGCCTACCGCCTCGTCGCGCATTACGGCTGGGACGACCTGATCTTCACCCATCTGTCGGCGCGCGTGCCCGGCCCCGAGCACCACTTCCTGATCAACCCGTACCAGCTGATGTTCGAGGAGATCACCGCGTCGAGCCTCGTCAAGATCGACGTCGAGGGCAAGCCGGTGATGCCGACCCCGTACATCACCAACGCGGCGGGCTTCACCATCCATTCGGCGCTGCACATGGCGCGCGAGGACGCCTTCGCGGTGATGCACCTCCACACCCCTGCCGGCCAGGCGGTCGCGGCGCAGGCCGACGGGCTGATGCCGCTGACCCAGACCGCGATGCTGATCCGCGACGAGGTCGCCTATCACGAGTATGAGGGCGTCGCGACCGACCTCGAGGAGCGCGCGCGGCTGGTCGAGGACATCGGCACCAAGGACGCGATGATCCTGCGGAACCACGGCACGCTGACCGTCGGCAAGAATGTCGGCCAGTGCTTCATCAAGATGTATTTCCTCGAGCGCGCGTGCGAGGCGCAAATCATGGCGCTGTCGGGCGGGGTCGCGAACCTCTACCACCCGCCGCAGGGGTCGCCGGAAAAGACCGCCGGCCAGGGCAAGAGCGGGCTCGACGTCGTCGCCGATCGCCTCGCGTGGCCGGCGCTGCTGCGGAAGCTCGACCGGATCGACCCGAGCTTCCGGAACTAGCCCCGTCGCGCGGGCACGAACGGCGCGAGCGCGAGCCAGAGCCAGCCGAGCAGCATCGCCGACCCGCCGATCGGCGTGATCGCGCCGAACCAGCGCGGCGCGCCGAGCGCCAGCCCGTCGAGCGTGCCGGCGAAGATCAGGCTGCCGACGAGTAAGGCCCAAGCCCCGCCGCGCACCGCCGGCAGGTCGCGCCAGCCGAGCAGGGCGAACACCGCAATCGCATGCGGCAGCTGGAACGCGACTCCGGTCTGGAGCCAGCCCTTCGCCTGCGGGTCGGTCACGCCGTGCACCGCCGCCGCGCCGACCGCGATCGACAGGCACGCGCTTAGTGCGGCAAGGCTTGGCAGGTAGCGCGCGGCGGTCATTGGGCGAGGCTTGCCCGCGCCGCGCCGCCGGCGCAAGTCAGGCGGGCGCGTACCGCTGGCGGCGCATCGCCGCGCCGGTCAGCGCGAAGCCGGTGATGAGCAAGGCCCATGTCGCCGGCTCGGGAACCGCGAGGACGACGACGAGCGCCTGCCCGCTGCTGTCGGCGTCGTCGACGATCCCGACATCGCCGACAGTGAAGCCGGTGTGGAACACGCCGCCGCTGCCGATGTCGTCGCCGAAAAAGCCGACGGTTTGCGACGCGAAGGCAAGGTCGAACAGCCCGCCGTCGCCCTGATAGTAGAAAGTGACGCGATCGAGCGTCTCGGCGACGTCGAGTCCGTCGAGCTCGAAGTGAAAGGCCGATACCGCACTGGTGGTGAAGCCGGGGTCGGGGCTTTCGTCAACGAGTCTGTTGCCGAGTGTGAAGACGAAGGCGAAGCCGGCGTTGGGGGCGCTGTGCGCGGTGACCGCAGCCCCTTCGTCCCAAAGGCCGAAACCGCCGATCGTGGTGACCGCCGCGGCCGGCGCGGCCAGCGTCAGCAGCGCGGCGGCGATGCACCCGATGCGGCGAATGAACGTCAGTGCCATGGTCGCGCCCCCGCGCCTGCCCCGGCGCGCGAAACTTGCTGCACGGTTCGTGCCAGCCAGCCAACTGGTTGATCGCCAACGTGTCCGCCGCGCCTCGCGCACCGCGAGTGTAAGCGTTCCCGACAGTTTCGGGTCAGTTACTTTCGCGCAGCAGTTCGCGGCCGATGACGACGCGCATGATCTCGTTGGTGCCTTCGAGGATCTGGTGGACGCGCAGGTCGCGGAACAGGCGTTCGACCGGATAATCCATCAGATAGCCGTAGCCGCCGTGGAGCTGAAGCGCGCGGTCGACGACCGCCATGCCGGTGTCGGTCGCGAGCCGCTTCGCCATCGCCGCGAACTTGGTCTTGTCGGGCGCGCCGACCTCGACCCGCGCGGCGGCGGCGTACAGCAGGGTTCGCGCCGCCTGGAGCTCGGTCTCCATGTCGGCGAGCTTGAATTGGGTCGCCTGGAAGTCGGCGATCGCCTTGCCGAACTGCGACCGCCCGCGGGTATAGGCGACCGCCTCGTCGAGCGCCCGCTGCGCCCCGCCGAGCGAGCATGCGCCGATGTTGAGGCGTCCGCCATCGAGTCCGCTCATCGCGATGGCGAAGCCCTGCCCCTCCTCGCCGACGCGGTTCGCCACCGGCACGCGCACCGCGTCGAAATTGACCTGCGCGGTCGGTTGGCTGTGCCAGCCGAGCTTACGCTCGGGCGCGCCGAACGACACGCCCGGCATGTCCTTGTCGATGACGAGGCACGAGATGCCCTTCGGCCCGTCGACCCCGGTGCGGACCATCGTCACATAGACGTCGTTGACCCCGCCGCCCGAAATGAACGCCTTCGACCCCGTCACGACATAGTCGTCGCCGTCGCGGACCGCGCGCGTCCGCAGCGCGGCGGCGTCGGACCCCGATCCCGGCTCGGTCAGGCAATACGATGCGATCAGGTCCATCGGCACGAGCGCCGGCAGATACCTCGCCTTGAGCGCGTCCGAGCCGAAGCGGTCGATCATCCACGCGGCCATGTTGTGGATCGAGATGAACGCGCTAGTCGACGGACAGCCGTACGCCATCGCTTCCATGATCAGCGCCGCCTCGATCCGGCCGAGGCCGATGCCGCCGCTCGCCGCCGAGACATAGATCGCGCCGAAGCCGAGCCCGGCCGCCGCACGGATCGTGTCGGCGGGGAAGACGTGATGCTCGTCCCACGCCGCCGCGTGGGGCGTAATCTCGCTCGCGGTGAAGCGGCGCGCGACCTCCTGGATCTCGCGCTGGTCGTCGGTCAGATCAAATTGCATGGGGTACTCCGTAACGCTCCGCCCCGTAGCAGACGGTCGACCACGCAACAATTATCGGGCATTGCCGCAGGCCATGACCTCCGCCCAGATCGTCGACGCGCTTTCCGCCATCCATGCCACGTCGGTCGCCGCGCTGCGAACCGCACTCGGCGTCTATCTGCGCGACGGCATCCCGCCCACTGCCGACGCCCGCGCGGCGGGGGCCTTCGCCTATCCCGAACTCCGGCTGCGCTACCGCGGCGGCGGCGCCCCGCGGCTGATCCGCGCCTATGCCCGCGTCACCGTGCCGGGCGACTATGCGACGACGGTGACGCATCCCGACCTGTACCGCGACTATCTGGTCGAGCAGCTCGACCTGCTCACCGCCGATTTCGGGGTCGAAATCGAGGTCGCACGCTCGAGCGTCGAGATCCCCTACCCCTACGTCCTCGACGGGGCCGACGAGCTGCGGCTCGACACCGTCGCCGCCGCCGACCTAGCGCGCTTCTTCCCGACGACCGAGCTGACGCATATCGGCGACGAGCTGCCCGACGGGCTGTGGGACCTCTCGCTCAACCCGACCCGCCCGCTCGCGCTGTTCGACGCCCCGCGGACCGACTTCAGCCTCGCCCGGCTCAAGCACTACACCGGGACCCCGGCGGGCGACGTCCAGCAATATGTCCTGCTGACCAATTATCATCGCTACGTCGACGAGTTCGTCCGCTGGGCGTGCCGCCAGCTGCAGGAGGACACGCCGTACACCGCGCTGTCGTGCAGCGGCGGGACCGTCATCGGCCGCGAAGACCCCGATCCGGCGCGGGCGATCGCCGACGGCGCGTGGCGGCGGCACCAGATGCCGGCGTATCACCTGACCGCGCCGGGCCGCGCCGGGGTCAGCCTCGTCAACATCGGCGTCGGCCCGGCGAACGCGAAGACGATCACCGACCACCTCGCCGTGCTCCGCCCCGAGGCGTGGCTGATGATCGGCCATTGCGGCGGGCTGCGCCCGAGCCAGGCGATCGGCGACTATGTGTTGGCGCACGCCTATCTGCGCGACGACCATGTCCTCGACGATGTCCTGCCCCCCGAAATCCCGATCCCGCCGATCGCCGAGGTCCAGCAGGCGCTGCAGGACGCCGCCGAGGACATCACCGGGCTCCACGGCGATGCGGTCAAGCCGCGGCTGCGCACCGGCACGGTGGTAACGACCGACGACCGCAACTGGGAATTGCGCTTCAGCCGCTCGGCGCTGCGCTTCAACCAGTCGCGCGCGGTCGCGGTCGACATGGAATCGGCGACGATCGCGGCGCAGGGCTATCGTTTTCGCGTGCCGTACGGGACGCTGCTATGCGTGTCGGACAAGCCGCTCCACGGCGAGATCAAGCTGCCGGGGCAGGCGAATCGCTTCTACGAAGGGGCGATTTCGGAGCATCTGCAGATTGGGATTGCGGCAATCGACCGGCTGCGGGCGGCGGGGGACCGGTTGCACAGCCGCAAGCTCAGGGCGTTCGACGAGCCGCCTTTCAGATGAAGCGCGGCGGAGCGTAGCGAGACAAACGCTCTTCGCGTTTGCCAAACAGCGCGCCGACTCGCGCGAGGCCGGCCGGCGGGGCGGCGAGCCTCCCTCGCCGAACCCGTCCGACGGCGCGGCTTCGCCGCGACGTGCTTGCGACCTTAAGTTCAAAATAAGTTCACACGAACGCGTGTGTTTTTTCAGTTGCAGCCTCCGCCGGATGACCGAAACATACCCGGCATAGCGCCCGCACGGCGCAACCTCGACGACCGACAATGAGAAAGAACGCAGAGTTACCCGGTGGCGACTCGATCGGGCAAACGCTAGGCGGGGACCGGGGGTGTAGGACAGGGAAAAGTCGCGGGGGAGCTTGCGTTCGGTCGCGGGCAAAGCCCGCGCCTGCGTCGGACGGGTTCGGCGGCTTGCGGCCGCCGCCCCGCCGGCCGGCCCTTTCGCGAGTCCGTGCGCAACCGACGATCGCAAATGCGATCCTCGCTTGCGCGCGGCCGCTACAGGGACACCACCATCTTCCCCGTATTCCCGCCGGTGAACAGCCCGACGAACGCATCGGGTGCCTTGTCGATGCCGTCCATCACCGTCTCTTCCCACTTGATGCGGCCCTCGGCGATCCAGCCGCCCATGTCGGTCAGGAACTGGTCGCGCAGATGACCGAAATCGCTGACGATGAACCCCTGGACCCGCAGACGCTTGCCGACGATCATCGCCATGTTGCGCGGCCCGGGCGTCGGCTCGGCGGCGTTGTAGATCGAGATCATGCCGCATTCGACGAGGCGCGCGAACGGATTGGCGACCTCCATCGCGACTTCGAGATGCTCGCCGCCGACATTGTCGAAATAGACGTCGATGCCCTTCGGTGCCGCCGTGCGGACCGCGTCGAGCAAATTGCCGTCCTTGTAGTTGATCGCGTGGTCGATGCCCGCCGAACGCAGCCAGTCGCACTTGTCGGCCGAGCCGGCGCTGGCGACGACGGTGCAGCCCTTGATCTTGGCGATCTGGGCGACGACCGAGCCGACCGCGCCGGCACCACCGCTGACGAACACCGTGTCGCCCGCCTTGGGCTGTCCGACCTCGAGCAGCCCGGCGTAGGCGGTCAGACCCGGCATGCCGAGGACGCCGAGATACGCGCTCGGCGAGATGCCGGTGATCGGCGGCAGTTTTTCGAACATGCCCGGCATCGCCGCGAACGCCGCGGGGGCGACGACATATTCCTCGCGCCAGCCGAGCATCGACGACACCATGTCGCCGACCGCGAAGCCGTCGGCCTTCGATTCGACGACCTCGCCGACTGCATGGCCCTGAAGCGGCGCGCCGATCGCGAACGGCGGGACATAGCTCGGGCGGTCGTACATCCGGCCGCGCATGTACGGGTCGACCGACATGAAGCGGTTGCGGACGCGGATCTGGCCGTCGGTCGGGCCGGCGAGATCGACGCTCGCGAGCTCGAAATTGTCGGCGACCGGCATGCCCGACGGGCGGCTCTTCAGGCGGATTTCACGGCTCATCGTCATCGTCGATCTCCCCAGATCATTGGTCGGATGACGTATCGGGCAAGCGGTGCGTGCTGTCGAGCGCGCCCCTAGATCTGGAAGGGAATCTCGCCGAGCGCGTCGGGCACGAAGACCGTGCCGGGGCGGAACAGCTTGTCCATTCCCGACAGCTGGTCGCCGCTGCACAATTGTTCCTCGAGCCGCTCCGCGTCGCGGCGGCGGTACTCGGCCTCGATCGCGACGATCGTCTCGGCCGGCGTGTCGAGCATCGCCAGCGCTTCGCGGCCGAGCGCGATCGAGCCGTCGATCACCTCCCGCACCGCAAAGTCGACATCGGCGCGCTTCAACGCGAGCAGGTGGATCCGGTCATAAGCGCGGGCGAGTATCCGGAGGTTCGGGAACGCCGCGCGGATCGGCGCGAGCGTGTCCTCGGGCGGCCATGCACCGTCGTTCGCCAGTACCAGCAGCTGCGCCCCCTCGGCCCCGGCGGCACGGAGGACGTCGACCCGCCGCCCGTCGCCGAAATAGACGCGGTTGCCGAACAGGTTGCTGACGTCGATCAGCTCGGGGTCCATGTCGATGGCGATGACCTCGACCCCGCGTGCGAGCAGCATCTGCGCGACCCCCTGCCCGAAGCGTCCGGCGCCGACGAGCATCACCCGCGCGTCGGCCTCGCGGTGGACGACCTTGTCGGGCCCGTCGAGGTCGGTCCGCGGCGGCGCGGCGCGGTTGAACACCGCCGCGAACTTGGCGGCGAACGGGGTCAGCACCATCGACACGGTGACGACCGCGCCGAACAGGTTCGCCGCGCCGGCATCGATCAGCAGCCCGCGCTGCGCCTGCGCGAACAGGACGAAGCCGAACTCGCCGCCCTGGGCGAGGAGCAGCCCCATCTGCAGCGCGCGGATCCAGCCGGTGCCGAACAGCCGCGCCAGCCCGCCGATGACGACGGTCTTGGTTGCCATCACCGCCGCCACGAGCAGCACCACCATCACCGGATTGTCGCGCAGGACGGTGAGGTCGAGCGTCATGCCGACCGAAACGAAGAACAGGCCGAGGAGCAGCCCGCGAAACGGCTCGATATCGGCCTCGAGCGCATGGCGGTACGGCGACTCGCTCAGCATCACACCCGCGACGAACGCGCCGAGCGCCATCGACAGGCCGAGCGACTGCATCAGCAGCGCCGCGCCGAGGACGGTGAACAGCGCCGCGGCGGCGAACGCCTCGCGTGCGCCGAGCCGCCCGATCAGCTTGAACAGCGGGTTCATCAGGTAGCGCCCGGCCAGCACCAGCCCGGCGAGCGCGGCGACGGTCAGCGCCGCGGTCTGCCAACCGGGCCGCGCATTCGGATCGGGCAGCCGCGACAGCGCGCCGACGATGGTCAGCAGCGGCACGATGGCGATGTCCTGGAACAGCAGGATGGCGAAGATCCGCTCGCCGAACGGCGTGCCGGTCAGCTGGCGCTCGGCGAGCAGCTGCATGACGAGCGCGGTCGACGACAGGCCGAGCGGCAGGCCGACGACGAGCGCCGCCTGCCACGACAGCCCGGTGATCCACAGCAACACCCCGGTCAGCGCCAGTCCGCAGCCGATCACCTGCAACGTGCCCAGCCCGAAGATGTCGCGCCGCAGCGCCCACAACCGCGACGGCTTGAGTTCGAGGCCGATGACGAACAGCAGCAGGACGATGCCGTATTCGGCGATCTGGCCGATGCCGACGGTGTCTGTGACGAGGCCGAGCAGCCCCGGGCCGATGACGATGCCGGCGGCGAGATAGCCGAGCACTGCGCCGAGCTTGAGCCGGGCGAACAGCGGGACGAGAATAACGACGGCAGCGAGATAGGCGACCGCGTCGCGAAGCGCGGAGCCGTCGTGCGTCACGCGGGCGCCAGCGCGGCTGCGGAACCGTGGCTTGGGGCGACGGCGGCCTCGCCGGCGGCCTGCGCCGCCGCCTGGAAGGCGAGCAGGATCGAGCCGTGGCGCGCCTTGTGCGGGCGCGCGGGGGCGAACAGGTCGAGCCCCGGCCACGCGCCCGGCGTCTCGGCAATGCCCTTGAGATAGGCGGCAAGCGCGTCGCGCGCGGCGGCGATCTCCGCCGCGCTCCGCCCGACGATCTGCGCCCCGAGCAGCGCCGCCGACGCCTGACCGAGCGCGCAGGCGCGCACCTCCTGCCCGAAGCGCGCGACCCGGCCGGCGTCGTCGAGGTCGAGGTCGACCGTCACCTTGCTGCCGCACACCGGCGACACGCGGACGACGCTCGCTTGGGCGGCGTCGAGCCGGACGGCGTGCGGGATCGCTGCGGCGAGGCGCAGGATCGCGGTGTTGTACAGGGTTTCACTCATACCCGACCGATATAGGTGACGGGGCCGCGGCGGCCAATGCTACAAAGGCGATTCCAAAGGCGATGCGTATGCACGCGATTCACGGACCGCCCGAGGGGGCGTCGCTCGCTGGTGTGGGGTCGATTCGGCGCCACCGGGCGCGCACCGGCTTCTCGAGCGTGACGATGGCTGACGATGAGAAAGATCGCCGGGGCGCCACCCAGTGGCGACTCGTGGCGATCAGAATACCGGACCGGCAGGTGTGTAGGACAGCGGAAAGTCTTGGGGACGAGCCATCCCCGCGAAAGCGGGGATCGCCGGGTTGCTAAGCCCGCCGCCACGTCGTCCCGCCGGGGCCGTCCTCGAGGATGATGCCCTGCGCCGCGAGCTCGTCGCGGATGCGATCGGATTCGGCGAAGTCCTTGCGAGCACGGGCGGCGGTACGGGCGGCGACGAGGTCGTCAGCCCAATCGGTACCAGTAGCGACCCCGCCGGCAATCGAGACTGAGTTTACAAGCGCTGCACCAGGCGCCATCGCGGAACCAACACCACCGGCTAGACCGAGGATAGCTAGGGCTGACCAAAGTCCTTGAACATCACGACCACCGGCCAACTTCGAGATTGCCGCCATTGCCATTGGCGTGTTGAGGTCGTCCTGAAGAGAGTCGACAACCTCGGTCGGGAGTCCTCGACCCTCGTTCGAGCTTCCCTCAAGCATTCGCTGCCAGCGCACCAACGTCGCTTTGCTCTGCTCCAGCAATTCCGTCGTCCACGCCAGCGGCTGCCGGTAATGCGCGCTCAGTAGTGCCAGCCGCAGCACCTCGCCGCTCCATCCCTGCGCCAGCAGCGCGTCGACCGTCACCACATTCCCCAGCGACTTCGACATCTTCGTGTCGCCCATGCTGAGGAAACCGTTGTGCATCCACACCCGTGCGAGCGGGGCACCATGCGCGCAGCTCGACTGCGCGAGTTCGTTCTCGTGGTGCGGGAAGATCAGGTCGAGCCCGCCGCCGTGGATGTCGATCGTCTCGCCCAGATGCGCGGCGATCATCGCCGAGCATTCGATATGCCACCCCGGACGCCCCCGGCCCCATGGTGAGTCCCATCCCGGCTGGTCGGGGGTGCTCGGCTTCCATAGGACGAAGTCGGCGGGGTTGCGCTTGTACGGCGCGACCTCGACCCGGGCGCCGGCGATCATCTCGTCCAAGGGCCGCCGTGACAGCCGCCCGTAATCGCCGGGCGCGGTGACGTCGAACAGGACGTGGCCCTCGGCCGCATAGGCCGCGCGCTTGCCGATCAGGTCGGCGATCATCGTCACCATCTGCGGGATATGGTCGGTGGCGTGCGGCGCAATGTCGGGCGGCTGCACCCCGAGCGCGCCCATGTCGGCGAGATAATGCGCCTCGTACCGGTCGGTGATGACCTGCGGCGCGACCCCCTCTGCCACCGCCGCCGCCATGATCTTGTCGTCGATGTCGGTGATGTTGCGCGCGTAGACGACCTTGTCCGCGCCGTAGGTGTGGCGGAGCAGCCGCTGGAGCACGTCGAACACCACCGCCGGCCGCGCGTTGCCGATGTGCGCGCGCCCGTAGACGGTCGGGCCGCAGACGTACATCGTGACGCGGTTCGGGTCGGCGGGGACGAAGTCGACCTTCGTCCGCTGCATCGTATCATAGAGGCGGATCGTCATGACGGCGTCTTGCTGCCGCCGTCGAGCAGCCGGTCGAGCGCGCCGCGGTCGTCCTTGTCGTACCCGCCCGCCGCCCGGCGATCGGCCTTCGGCCGCGCGTCGGCCTTGTCGGGCGCATCGTTGGTCTTGAGTTCGGGCACCGGATGGCGGCGCTTCTCGACGAAATCGACCATCGCCTTCGACGTCACCGTGAGCAATGGCGCGGTCCGCGACGCGGTCAGCCACGCCGGACGCGGCGCCCCCGCCTCGACCGTGTCATAGCCGAACTCGACGACGAGGAAGAGCAGCGACGCGCCGATCAGCCCCTTGAACGCGCCGAAGCCCGCCCCGAGCACCCGGTCGACCGGACCGACCACCGACGAGCGCGTGCGGTCGCCGAGCTCGCCGGCGATCATGCGGAAGACGATGAACGTCGTCAGGAAGATCGACGCGAAAGCGAGGATCGCCGCCCCTGAATCGGTACCGGTGATATGGAAGGCGAAGGTCTTTCCCGCCGGGTAGAGCAGGCGCACCGCCAAGATCGCCGCGACCCACGCGAGCAGCGACAGCACCTCGGTCACGAACCCGCGCGCGAGTCCGGCGATCCCACCGAGGAGGATCAGCAGGAGGACGACGATGTCGAGCGCGGTAAGGTTGGCCATGATGCCGGGGTGTTAGCGGGTCACGCCCTAGCCGTCATCCCCACGAACAATCCGTCATCCCCGCGAACAATCCGTCATCCCCGCGAACA
>CAXTPH010000011.1:0-21816 GCA_964245955.1 uncultured Sphingomonadaceae bacterium
ATGGTCCGGAAAGTTCGGGCAAGACGACGCTTGCGCTTCACGCGATCGCCGAGGCGCAGAAAAATGGTGGCACCGCTGCCTTCGTCGATGCCGAGCACGCGCTCGATCCCGCTTATGCGAAGAAGCTTGGCGTCAATATCGACGAGTTGATCGTGTCGCAGCCTGACACTGGCGAGCAGGCGCTAGAGATCGTCGATACGCTTGTCCGCTCGAATGCGATCGACGTGTTGGTGATCGATTCGGTCGCGGCGCTGGTTCCGCGTGCCGAGATCGAGGGAGAGATGGGCGACAGTCATGTCGGTCTGCAGGCGCGGCTGATGAGCCAGTCGCTGCGCAAGCTGACCGGCTCGATCAGCCGGTCGCGATGCATCGTCATCTTCATCAATCAGCTGCGGATGAAGATCGGCGTGATGTACGGTAATCCCGAAACGACGACGGGCGGAAATGCGCTAAAGTTCTATGCAAGCGTTCGCCTCGACATCCGCCGGACGGGACAGATCAAGGATCGTGACGAGGTCGTTGGCAATACGACGCGGGTCAAGGTGGTCAAGAACAAGGTGTCGCCGCCGTTCAAGCAGGTCGAGTTCGACATCATGTATGGTGAAGGCATATCGAAGATCGGCGAGATCCTTGATCTTGGTGTCAAGGCAGGGGTTGTAGAAAAATCCGGCGCTTGGTTCAGTTATGATTCAATCCGGATTGGCCAAGGTCGCGAGAATTCGAAGAAATATCTAAAGGAAAACCCGGAGGTTCGCGACCGGATCGAAAAGGCGGTTCGAGACAATGCCGCGGGCATCGGCGAAGCGCTCATGGTCGGCCCGTCGAGCGACGACGATACCGACGAGATGTAGACGACCCGCGAGGCGGGCATGCTTGAGAAGCATGCCCGCCTCGCTTAAGTCTTGCCTATGATCACCACCAACGAAATCCGGCGCTCATTCCTCGATTATTTCGGCGACGCCGGGCATCGCGTCGTGCCTTCGGCGCCGCTCGTGCCGCAGAACGATCCGACTTTGATGTTCGTCAATGCTGGAATGGTCCCGTTCAAGAGCGTATTTACCGGTCAGGAAAGCCGCCCATATTCAACGGCGACTTCGGCGCAGAAATGCGTTCGGGCCGGGGGCAAGCACAACGATCTCGACAACGTCGGTTACACCGCGCGTCACCACACGTTCTTCGAGATGCTCGGCAATTTCTCCTTCGGTCAGTATTTCAAGGCGCAGGCAATCGAGCATGCGTGGACGCTGCTGACGCGCGACTGGGGCATCGACCCGAGCCGGCTGACCGTTACCGTTTATCACACGGATGATGAAGCGTTCGACCTTTGGCGCCGTATCGCCGGGCTCCCCGATCATCGGATTATCCGCATCGCCACGAGCGATAACTTCTGGTCGATGGGGGATACTGGACCGTGCGGCCCGTGCAGCGAGATATTTTTCGACCATGGCGCGCATATTCCCGGCGGCCCGCCAGGTTCGCCCGATGAAGACGGCGACCGTTTCGTCGAGATCTGGAATCTCGTCTTTATGCAGTACGAGCAGGTCGACTCGGCCCAGCGGCTCGATCTGCCGCGACCGTCGATCGATACCGGTATGGGCCTCGAGCGGATCGCGGCAGTGCTTCAAGGCGTCCACGACAATTACGACACGGATACGTTTCGTCACCTGATCGAGGCGAGCCACGACCAGGTCGCTCGCGATACGGGCAGCGACGCGGTGACCAGCGACGCAGCGGTATCGCATCGGGTGATTGCGGACCACCTGCGTGCCAGCAGTTTCCTGATCGCCGATGGCGTTCTGCCGGCTGCCGATGGACGTGGCTACGTGCTCCGGCGGATCATGCGACGAGCAATGCGCCACGCTCAGTTGTTGGGGGCACGGGACCCGCTGATGCATCGGCTCGTTCCCGCGCTCATCGGTGAGATGGGCACAGCGTATCCGGAGCTCTTGCGGGCACAATCGCTGATCGAAGCGACGCTCGAACTCGAGGAATCGCGTTTCCGCTCGACCCTCGCCAATGGTCTTCGCTTGCTCGGCGAAGCGAGCGACCGGCTCCGACCGGGCGATACCCTTCCGGGTAACGTCGCGTTCAAGCTCTATGACACCTTCGGTTTTCCATATGACCTGACCGAGGACGCGCTTCGCCCGCTTGCGATCTCGGTGGATCGCGCCGGCTTCGACTTGGCGATGACGGAGCAGCGGCGCGCTGCCCGCGCAGCGTGGACCGGGTCAGGTCAGACGGCGTCGGCGACGGTCTGGTTCGACATTCTCGAGGCAACGGGCGCCACCGACTTTACCGGCTATACGAGCGATGTCGGCCAGGCTCGCATCGTGGCGCTCGTAAGGGATGGAGAGAGCGTCGCTTCCGCCTCGGTGGGCGAAAGCATCGGCATCGTGACCAACCAGACGCCCTTTTATGCCGAGTCGGGTGGGCAGGCAGGCGACGCCGGTACAATACGTGGTGAAGGGCTGCTGATCACGGTCGCCGACACGGCGAAGCAGATCGGCAAGCTTCATGTCCACCTGGGGACCATCGATGCTGGCACTGTCAGCATTGGCGACACGGTTGCGCTGGCAATTTACCCCGAGCGGCGCGCCGAGCTTCGGGCAAACCACTCGGCAACGCATCTGCTGCACGCGGCGCTACGCGAGCGGCTCGGCAACCATGTCACTCAGAAGGGATCGCTCGTCGCGCCCGACCGACTTCGCTTCGACTTCAGCCACTCGCGTGCGCTGACGCGCGACGAGATCGTCGCGGTCGAGGCTGACGTCAATCGCCACATTCGCGAGAACACGCCAGTGACGACGCGGTTGATGTCGCCTGAAGCGGCAATTGCCGCGGGGGCGATGGCGTTGTTTGGCGAGAAATACGGCGACGAGGTTCGTGTCCTGACGATGGGCCGCTCGGTCGACGCACAATTTTCGACCGAGCTGTGTGGGGGGACACACGTTGCTGCGTTGGGCGAGATTGGTTTGTTCAAGGTCGTCGGCGAAAGCGCGGTTGCTAGTGGTGTCCGCCGCCTTGAGGCCTTGACCGGAGAGACCGCGCGCCAGTTTCTGACCGAGCAAGAAGACCGGTTGAAGGCGGCTGCATTGACCCTAAAGGCGCGACCCGAAGAGGTTCCGGCGCGAGTTGCGGCCTTGATTGACGACCGTCGCCGCCTCGAGCGTGAACTTGCCGACGCCAGGCGGGCAACCGCGCTTGGACCATCGGCCGATGCCGGATCTGCGAACGAGCAGGTCGCCGGTGTTGGTTTTATCGGCCAAGTGATCGACGGCCTCGACGCCAAGAATCTTCGCGGTCTCGTTGACGACGCTAAGACCCGCCTCGGTAGCGGCGTGGTGGCACTTGTCACGGTAACCGATGGACGTGCATCGGTTGCGGTCGGGGTAACCGACGATCTGGTGCCTCGTTACAATGCGGTGGATCTTGTCCGGCTCGCGGCAACCGCTATCGGCGGCCAAGGCGGCGGAGGTCGTGCCGATATGGCCCAGGCCGGTGGCCCGAACGGCGCGCATGCGAGCGCCGCAATCGAGGCCGTGCGAGCCGCGCTGCTGGAGGTCGCTGAAGCAGCCTAGCGAGCAGTCGAGCGGCTTGATTAGAGTTTGAGGCGCGCCAACGCTATCGAACTCGAACGCAAGCGGGTCGTCACACGAGCAAGCGCGTAGCGAAGTAGAACGAAGGTTCTACGCCGCCATCGCCAGATCGAGGTTGTTTCGAACTGCCTCGAAGAACTGCTCGGTCGTCATCCACGCCTGATCCGGCCCGATCAAAATTGCGAGATCCTTGGTCATCGCGCCCTGCTCGACGGTCTCGACGCAAACCCGCTCTAACGTCTCGGCGAAAAGTGTGACTTCAGGTGTGCCGTCGAGTTTGCCACGATGCTTGAGGCCGCCGGTCCAGGCGAAGATCGACGCGATTGGGTTGGTCGATGTCGGCTTGCCCTGCTGATGCATACGATAGTGGCGGGTGACCGTGCCGTGCGCAGCCTCGGCCTCGACTGTCTGACCGTCGGGCGTCAGCAACACGCTGGTCATGAGCCCGAGCGATCCGAACCCTTGCGCGACCATGTCCGACTGGACGTCGCCATCGTAATTCTTGCATGCCCAGATAAAATTACCCGACCATTTTAGCGCCGAGGCGACAAGGTCGTCGATCAGCCGGTGTTCGTAGACCAGTCCGCGCTTGAGATACTCGGTTTTGAAATCGGCGAGATAGACCTGTTCGAACAGGTCCTTGAAGCGCCCGTCGTAAGCCTTAAGGATCGTATTCTTGGTCGAAAGGTAAACCGGCCAGCCACGCTGAAGACCATAATTGAGACAGGCGCGCGCGAAGTCGCGGATCGAATCGTCGAGATTATACATGCCCATCGCGACGCCGGCGCTCGGGTACTGGAACACTTCGTGCTCGATGACCTGCCCATCCTCGCCGGTAAACTTCATCACCAGTGTTCCCGGGCCGGGAACAAGGAAATCGGTCGCGCGATATTGATCGCCAAACGCGTGGCGGCCGACCACGATGGGGCTTGTCCAGCCGGGGACCAGCCGCGGCACCGACTGGATGACGATCGGTTCGCGGAAGACGACGCCGCCCAGGATATTGCGGATCGTGCCGTTGGGCGATTTCCACATCTTCTTGAGGCCGAACTCGGCGACGCGCGCTTCGTCAGGGGTGATCGTCGCGCATTTCACGCCGACGCCGTGCTCGCGGATTGCGTTCGCCGACTGGACGGTGACGCGATCGTCGGTGGCGTCGCGATTTTCGATCGATAGGTCGAAATAGATCAGGTCGATATCGAGGTAGGGAAGAATCAGCTGCTCGCGGATCCACTGCCAGATGATCCGGGTCATCTCGTCGCCGTCGAGCTCGACGACGGGGTTCTGTACCTTGATCTTTGGCATGGCGTCCTCGTTCTGCACGGCACCGTGTAAGGGCCTAGCGCGGCATGGGTCAACGGCAGTGAGCCAACCGGCGTCGTTGTCAGCGCGCGCGCATCGGCCTAAGTGCGTTACATGCTTACTACAGAGACTCCGAACCTGCCGGCGACCGCGAAATACCATCTCCCGCCGATGCACCCCGAGGGCCGCAAGTTCGTCGGCATCGCTGCGGTCGTGACGCTGCTGCTTGGCTTTGCGTTGCACTGGACGACTGGCGGCTGGTTGATGGCAGGCGTCACGGCGTGGGTAGCGCTTTTCTTCCGCGACCCCGAGCGAACCACGCCGCAGGGCGAAGGGCTGATCGTATCGCCTGCCGACGGTATGGTATGCATGGTTGCCGACGTCGCCATCCCGCGCCAGCTCGACGGCGACGGCGGGATCGGCGATCTGCCGGCCAAACGCGTGTCGGTGTTCATGAATGTCTTCGATGTCCATATCAACCGCAGCCCGATCGCCGGTACGATCAGCCGGGTGACCTACGTCCCGGGCAAGTTCCTCAACGCCGATCTCGACAAGGCGTCGGACGACAACGAGCGTCAGTATTTCGTCGTCGAGGCGACCGACGGTACGCGGGTCGGCTTCACCCAGATCGCCGGGCTCGTCGCGCGGCGGATCATGCGCTTCGTCCAGCCGGGCGACCGGGTCATTGCCGGCCAGCGCGTCGGGCTTATCCGCTTCGGCAGTCGCGTCGATGTGTACTTGCCGGCAGGTTACGGCTGCCAGGTGTTGCCGGGCCAACGGTGTGTCGCCGGCGAGACCGTGCTCGCGCGTTTCGGCCAGCCCGACGTGATCCTCGGCACGACCCAGTGACCGGCGGCACCGCATGATCGAGCCGCGGCGCTTCGGGCGTGTCATCCCGATCCGAGCGCTGATCCCCAACGCGGTGACGGTGCTGGCGCTGTGTTCTGGATTGACCGGTGTGCGCTTCGGCATCGCCGGCGAGTGGGAGAAGGCGGTCGCGGCGGTCGTTGTGGCCGGGGTGCTCGACGGTATCGATGGGCGAATCGCGCGGCTGCTGAACGGCGCGAGCCGATTTGGCGCCGAGCTCGATTCGCTCTCCGACGTCATCGCTTTCGGGGTCGCCCCGGCGCTGATCATGTACCTTTGGGCGCTGCAATTCCTGCCGTCATTCGGCTGGATCGTCGCGCTCGCGCATGCGGTGACGTGCGCGTTGCGGCTGGCGCGGTTCAACGCCGGGATCGGCGCGACCGATCCGGTGGTCAAGCGCGCGGGCTACTTGATCGGCGTGCCTGCTCCAGTCGGTGCTGGCCTGGCGCTCAGCCCAATCTTCGTATGGCTGTGGCTCGGGCCGTGGCTGGCGGCGATCTCGCCCGAGGATCCGCAGAACGCACTCTACGTCCGCGCCGCCATCAGTGCGGTGGTGATGATCGCGGTGGCAACGATGATGGCGTCGAGCCTGCCGACCTTCAGTTGGGGATCGCCGCGGCTTCGCCCTGAATGGCGCCTCGTGGCGCTCGTCGGTGTCGGCTTGTTCGCCGGCGCGCTTTTTACGGTGCCGTGGATGACGCTGTCGCTCCTCAGTCTTGCCTACGCGGCCTCGCTCCCACTGGGAATGCGCGCCGCGCGCCGGGTCAGGCGAACAGCGGCCGCTCCGTCCCGCCCGCCGCTGCCCTGACGCCGGACAAGGCTGGGTCACTCGAAAGGGCCCGCTCGATCGCTGCCCGTGACTTCACGAGTCCCGTAATGATTCCGCCTAGCATGCCGACGAGCAGCGCTAGATTCACCATCGAACAAATTATCACCGCGATCATCGCCCATCCCTCCGTTGACCTCCAATGTTCACTATTTGTTCTATCAAGTCAAGCGACTTTGCGCGCAGACGCCACACTGATACCGTCGTCAAAACAAGCGGGGAGCGAACGATGATCGGTGCGATGCAGGACTGGCCGCTGAACGTCTGGCGGCTGCTCGACCATGCCGCCCTCAACCATCCCGATCGCGCGATAGTCAGCCTTGCGGTCGAAGGCGGAGCGCATCGCAGCAACTGGCGCGAAGTCGGCGAACGGGCACGGCGCGTCGGATCGGCGCTGACCGCGCTCAGGATGCTTCCTGACGACCGTATTGCTACCCTCGCGTGGAACACCCATCGCCACGTCGAATGCCTCTACGGGATCGCCGGGATGGGCGGGGTCGCACATACGATCAACCCACGTCTGTTCGACGACCAGATCGTCTTCATCGCCAACCATGCCGCCGATCGCGTGCTGTTGTTCGACCTCAGCTTCATCGGCCTCGTCGAGCGGATCGCGCCGCGGCTGACGTCGGTCGAGCGCTTCGTCGTCCTGACCGACCGCGCGCACATGCCCGAAAGCAGCCTCGAATTGCTTTGCTACGAAGAACTACTCACCGCCGCCGACCCCGACTTCGCGTGGGTGCCGCGCGACGAGACCGCGCCTGCCGGGCTCTGCTACACCAGCGGGACGACCGGCAATCCAAAGGGGGTGCTCTACAGTCACCGCTCGACCGTCCTCCATGCGATGGCGGCGTGCACGGTCGATGCCTTTGCGATTGGGGCACGGACGGTCGTGCTGCCGGTGTCGCCGATCTATCACGCCAGCGCGTGGAGTATTCCGTATGCGTCGGCGCTGGCGGGGGCGAAGCTTGTGCTCGCCGGGCCGCACTTCGATGGCGCGACGCTGCAGGCGCTGATCGTCGCCGAGGAGGTCGATTTCGCGCTCGCGGTGCCGACGATCTGGCTGACTTTGCTCCATCATCTCGACGCGACCGGGCTCGGGCTCGGCACACTGAAGCGACTGGCGATTGGCGGGTCGGCGGTGCCACGGTCAATGATCGAGGCGTTCGCTGCGCGCGGGGTGACCGTCAGTCACTTGTGGGGGATGACGGAGATGTCGCCGGTGGGCAGCATCGGTGCGCCGACGCCCGAAATCGCGGCGGAGGGGGCCGAGGCCGACTTGGCCGCGCGGCTCAAACAGGGGCGGGCGCTCTTTGGGGTTGAGATGAAGGTCGTCGACGACGCCCGGAACGAGCGCCCGCGTGACGGGGCGAGTTTCGGCCGACTGCTGGTTCGCGGGCCATGGACCGTCGCGACGTACTTCCGCGGCGACGGCGGGCAGGTGACCGACGCCGAGGGCTGGTTCGATACCGGCGACGTCGCCACGATCGACCGCTTCGGCTATATGGCGATCGTCGACCGGTCGAAGGATGTGATCAAGTCGGGTGGCGAGTGGATCAGCTCGATCGAACTCGAGAACGCTGCCGTCGGCTGTCCGGGCGTCCTTGAGGCGGCGGTGATCGGGGTACCGCATCCGAAGTGGGACGAGCGGCCGCTGCTGATCGTCGTGCGCAAGCCGGGAGCCGAGGTGACGCGTGCCGACATGCTGGCGTATCTGACCGGGCGGATCGCCAAATGGTGGATGCCCGATGACGTGGTTTTCGTCGAGGAGCTTCCCCATACGGCGACCGGGAAGCTGCTGAAGACTGCGCTCCGTGAGCAGTTCCGCGGGCACGTGCGCGCCGCGTAATTGCCCGGATAATTGTTGCGCTTCGACCGTCATCCTATGCGAAGTTTAAAATAAGTTCACACAGAAGTACGTGTTTTTGCGTCGGTGCCTTCCGCCGGATCAAGCAACCGCCCGACAATGGGAAAGAACGCGTCGCGCCGCCCGGTGGCGACTCGATCGCCGCAGGCTATCCGCGCGGCGCGGGTGTAGGACAGCGAAATCGGACGCCGCACAGAAACGAAAGCGGGCGGGGCCGACTACCCCGCCCGCCGATCGTTTTAAGCTAGGATCACGCCGAGGCGAAGCCGGTGCGGCGGCGGCGCATCGCGCTGCCGACGAAGCCGAAGCCGGTGATCAGCATCGCCCATGTCGCCGGCTCGGGCACCGCGCCGATGCCGTTGCGGGCCTGCGCGCTGGTGAAAGTCTTGCCGATATTCGACAACACGTCGTATTTGACATTCCAGCCCATCGCGTCGAACGCCGCGAGGTCGAGCGAAGTGATGATCCCGGTCTCGCACCGTGCGAACGTCGGATCGAGGATGCCGCGCGACGGCCGAACGGGGGCCGAGCACCGCGCCGTCGGGGTGCTGTTTGGCAGCGCGTAATACGGCGTATCCATCCAGTGCGATGCCTGGCTGCCGTCGCCGTTGGTCTGCCCGGTCGAGAAATAACCGGCATCGCCGCCATAAGCGCTGAGGCCCTTCGTTGCCCCATCGAACGAGAAGAACGGACGGCCGCGAAGATTGTCGGTCGCGGTCGCCGAATTGCCGACCGACCAGTCGAGCGCTTCGCCGGTACCGGGGGCAAGGTTATTGACGTCGTCGCTGTAGCGGAACAGGTCGAGCGTCGAGTTGAGCCCCTGCAGCTTGTCCAGATTGGCGGCGATGCTCGCATTGGTGTCGTATACGTCGACGCCCGAGACGAAGCCGAGGGCGTGGCCGATCTCATGGATCGCGGTGCCGACAAAATCGATCTTGCCGGGATCGACACCATCGCGTGAGTCGAAGTCGAAGGCGAACGCGCTGTTGAACGTGATCTTGCCATCGATACCGTGACCCGCCGCATCGCGGTTGGCGGCGGAATAGCTTGCGTCGGATAGGCCGTAGCCGAGCGCCTTCAAAACTGAAGCGTTGACGCGAAGCTCTTGGTTGTTGCGGCTGCCGTCGGCATCGTATTCCCGGTTCGATACGGTTTCGATGCCATTGAGGCTGAATGCCGGCGTGCCAGCCGTGTCGTTCGGGTTGGCGATACGGGTGTTCTCGACGACGCCGTTGCCGTTGGCCTTCGCCTTCTGGGTGATGACGCTGACCGCGCCGGCCATTTGCGTCGGGTCGCGCGAGTCGACGACCGCCGTTAGCGGCGACAGATGCACGTCGGCGATCCGGTCGAGCCGTGACGAGCCCGTCAGCGCGAGCTGCTGATAGACGTCAACCGTGCGGACACCGATGAACGCCGTGCTGCCGGTCTGGCCGATGATGTTCGGGCTGCTGAAGCCCGCTGAGGAGAAGCCGACGCTGAGATTGACATTGACGTTGGTCGACAGGACCGATTGCCAGAAATTGGCAGCGGCGCGGAACCCGGTGTAAGCCTGCGTGCCAGTTTCGACACCGCCGGTATTCTGCAACGAGATCGCTAGCGCGCCGGCCGGAACCGCGGCCGCGCCCGCAATAAGACTAGCGATAATTAACTTATTAAACCACATTGGTGTTATACCCCTATTAGTTACAACCAGGGGGCTTACCGACGGCGAGCGTCTATCCAACCGGAATGGACAATTCGTCGTTTGGCGTGCCCCCACGCTTGCTGCCCCGCAGCGTGCTGACTATGCGCGTATCCCGTTCAAATGGAAGAACTAATTACGGGTACGGATCGATCGATTGTTTAGCTGCCGAACGTCGTGGATCGATCGCGATCGCTGCGTTTAGGTGAGGGGTGCCTAGAGCAATCCGTATTGCTTTTCCCCCGGCACATCGAACAAGTCGGTGCGCAACGTCGGCCGCGGGGCATCAAGGCCGTACCGCGCCTTCGCCAGCGCGACGCGGCGGTGGAGCAGCGCGGCATAGGGACCGGTGCCTTTCATCCGGGTGCCGAAGGATGGATCATTGTCGCGCCCCTCACGCATCAACTGGATCAGCGACATCGCATGCGCGGCGCGTCCGGGATGATGGGCGTCGAGCCATTGCCGGAACAGCGGCGCGACTTCGTTCGGCAGGCGGATCGGCCGGGCGAACGCGCCGACGGCACCCGCCTGCGCGGCCGCCTCAAGGATGCTTTCGATTTCATGATCGGTGATCGCCGGGACGATCGGCGACACCGCGACATAGGTCGGGATACCCGCCGCACTCAGTGTCTTGATCGCCTTGAGCCGCCGCGCCGGGGTCGCGGCGCGGGGTTCGAGCGTGCGCGCGATCGCCCGGTCAAGGCTCGTCACTGAGATGACAACGATCACCAAGCCGTTCGCGGCGAGCTCGGCGAGAACGTCGATGTCGGCGACGACCCGGTCGGACTTGGTCGTGATCGAGACCGGGTGGCGGAAGTCGCGTAGCACCTCGAGCATCGCTCGGGTGATGCGATGGGTCGCCTCGATCGGCTGATAGGGGTCGGTGTTGGTCCCCATCGCCAGAGTCGCCGGACGATAGCCTTTGCGACCGAGTTCGGTACGGAGCAATTTTGCCGCGCCTGGTTTGGCGAACAAGCGCGACTCGAAATCAAGGCCCGGCGACAGGCCGAGATAGGCATGCGTCGGTCGCGCGAAGCAATAGATGCAGCCGTGCTCACACCCGCGGTAGGCGTTGACCGAGCGGTCGAACGGAATGTCAGGGGACGTGTTGCGGCTGATGATCGTTCGCGGCGTCTCGATCGTCACGCTTGTCCGCAGCGGCGGTGGCCCGCCATCGACGGCATCCTGATCGTCGAGCCAGTCGAGATCGGCCTCACGCCCCGGCTCGTCGAAGCGGGCGGATGGCGTGTTGGTCGGCGCGCCGCGACCACGGACGGGCGGGGGGATCGGCATCCCCCCGCATAGCGCGCTTACAAGAACATTACAAGAACGTTGCTATGCGAACACACCGTAGCGCGTGTCGACGATCCGCCGCGTGCCGTCTTCAACAAGGAGCAGGTCGGGGCCATAGCGAACCCAGTGATAGCCGTATGGCGGCGCGTAGAGACCAAGCTGTTGGTAGTCGTTGTAATAATAGGCCGACGAGAAGAACAATGCCGGGAGCAGAAGCCCGACCGACCAACGGCGGTACGAATAGCCGCGCGGATAATTATACGCCCGCCACGAGACGCGTGGGCGGTTCCAGTTGTTGCCGTTCCAATAGCCCGGGGGCGGGCGGTAAGACGGCGGGCGCTGGAAGCCGGCGCCGGGCCGGCCGGGGCGATTGTCGTCGCCGCCGGGCCGGCCCGGACGGTTGTCGCCGAAACCCGGACGATTGTTATCGCCGCCCGGACGGCCCGGGCGATTTTCGCCGCCGGGGCGGCCTGGCTGGATCTGTGGACCGCCCGGACGACCGGGGCGGCTGTCATCGCCGCCAGGCCGGCCCGGCCGGACCTGCTGATCACCGGGGCGACCGGGGCGGCTGTCACCGCCGGGACGACCCGGCTGAATCTGTAGACCCGGGTTCGGGCGCGCGGGCTGGGCAACCGGCGCGGGGCGCTGCCCGCCGGGATTGCCGCCGCCGGTGCGCTGACCCCCGGGGTTGCCGCCACCACCGGGCCGCTCACCGCCGGGCCGGCCTTCGCGCCCCTGTTCCTGTGCAGCGGCGAGGTCGGGCACGACAGTCAGTACGGCCACGCCGAGGAGCATGAGGCGCTTCATCAATCGGCCCTTTCGACTGCGCATAGCTACGCCAGTGTAACGAGCGAACCCCGCTATCGCTCCATCAAGCGCGGCATCAGCTCGACGAAGTTGCACGGGCGATGGCGGCTGTCGAGCTGGGTCGCGAGGATCCCGCTCCACGCATCGCGCACCGCGCCGGTCGAGCCGGGCAGGGCGAAAATGTACGTGCCACGCGCGACGCCGGCGGTCGCCCGCGACTGGACGGTCGAGGTGCCGATCGTCTGATAGCTCAGCCAGCGGAACAGCTCGCCGAAGCCGGGGATCTCCTTGTCCCAGACCTGGGCCAGCGCCTCGGGGGTGACGTCGCGCCCGGTAACGCCGGTGCCGCCGGTCGTGATGATACAGTCGACCTGCGGATCGGCGATCCACGCGTTCAGTTGCGCGACGAGATCAGGCACGTCATCGCGGACGATCGCCCGCGCGGCGAGGACGTGCCCTGCGTCGGTCAGCAGCGCAACCAGCGTGTCGCCGGAGCGGTCGTCGGCAGCGGTGCGGGTGTCGGAAACGGTCAGCGCGGCGATGCGGACGGGGCGGAAGGGCAGGGTGGGGTCGATCGGCATTCCCGTCGCTACCACAGTCTAAAGGCTGCTCGCCACCACCGTCGTATCGTCGGGCAGGATCGGCAGCGGGCGGACGACCGGGATCAGCGGCGCGGTCAGCGTCGGCACCCCGGCAACCGCGGCGGCGCCAGGCATGCCCGGGAATCTCGGCCACAGGCCGGCGGCGAGCGCATCGATCGACGCCGCATTCTGCCCGGCGCGGAGCTGATACATCCAATAGTTGCGCAGGACGACTTCAACATAATGCCGCGTCTCGCGGAACGGGATCGACTCGATGAACAGCAGCGGGTCGCCGTTGTCGCGGACGGTCGCGTTCCACTTCTGCACCGACCCTGGACCAGCGTTATACGCGGCGATCACCTTGGGCAGCAGCCCGGCGGTGTAGCTCATGTCGCGCAGCTCCTCGAGGTAGGATTGACCGCACTCGATATTGAATTCGGGATCGCTGAGATCGCGGGTGACGACCTGTACCTCGGTGCCGTCGGCCATCCGCGCCGACACGCGCTTCGCCGTCGCCGGCATCAGCTGCATGATCCCCTTGGCGCCCGCCTTCGACGTTGCGCCGGTAACGAAATTCGATTCCTGGAGCGCGTGCGCGAAGACGAGGCCACGGTCGACACGCCAGCCGTGCGCCGGGGTCCACGCCGGATCGGGGTAGCGCGTCGATAGCGGCGGATCGATCCCCTCGGGCGGATGATGCGCGAGCCAGAATTGCGTCGCCGGCAGGTTGAGCCGGGCTGCCAGCCGCAGCAGCGCCGCGTAGTTGCCGGTATCGGTGATCGTCGCAAGATATTTGAGCTCGCGATCGGCAAGGCCGAGCTGACCGATCTCGACCAGCGCGGCGGCGCGGCGCGCGCCGGGGATCGCCGACAAGTGGTTCCAGTCGGCGGTGATGAAGTCGGGCTCGGCCCAGTCGAGCGGCTGCGCGAGACCGAGCGTCCGCAGTGCCAGCATCCCGTAGAAGCTGTCGGGGTGACTAGCGGCGACCTTCAATCGCATCGCGACCTTGTCGGGCTTGCCGCAGGCGAGATAGGCGCGCGCCGCCCAGAACGCCGCTGCCGGGGCGATGTCCTCGCCGCCGAAGCGCGATCCGACGAGGTCGAACGCGCTCGCCGCCGCCGTGCAGTCGCCGCGGCGGAATGCGGCGAGCCCGGCGACCCAGCCGCCGAGCGCCGACCACTGGCTGCTGCCGGTCGCAGCATCACGCCCGAGCCGCTCGGCAGCGGCATCGTCGCCGGCGCCGTAATAGCTCCACGCCGTCCGCTGCGCCCATTCGGCGGCGACGTCGGACGACAGGTTACCGCGCTGGCTGGCAAGATAAGCCTCCGCATCGGCGTTGCGATCGGCAGCGAGCAGCGGCTTCAACCGGGCAACCGCGAGATCGTCGGTCGCTCCGGTCGAGAAGCTCGATTTCGGCGACATCGGCGGGACGAAACTGACGCTGCGGAGCAGGCGTCCGACCGGCAGCGCGGGCATGTCGGGGCTACGCGCGGCGAGGGCGACAAGCTTCGGCGCCTGCGGCAGGTCGGCATTCGCGCCGAGCCACACGGCGATGCCGTCGCTACGCCCCAAACCCGTCAGCGAGCCGCGCGCGAGGATCAGTTGCGCCTTCGCCGAGGCGTGGAGCGGTCCCGGGTCCATTGCCGCGAGCGCGGCTTCGGCCTTGGCGAAGCGACCGGCGTCGATATCGACGAAGATCGTATGGTAGGCGGTGCGCTGCGCAATCGTCAGCTGTTGCGGTACGCGGCGCTGCGCGGCGGTGATCCCGGCATAGCCTGTCACCGTGATCGTCTCGCTGCCGTCAGGTGCGGCGGGCTCGGCGAGCGCCGGGGTCAGCGGCAACAGCGCGAACCCGAGGATCAGCCAGCGCCTCATGCGGCCAGCCGCGCGCGGAACGCGCAAAGATCCGCCCAGGCGAGTGCCTTGTGCGCGGGGTGCAGCAGCAAATGCGCCGGGGCGAAGGTCGGCATCACGGCGACGCCGCCGTCGATCTCGTGCCAGCGCCCGCGCAACCGGTTGATCCCCGCGGTCGAGCCGGTCAGCGCGCCCGCCGCCGCTTGGCCGAGCGCGATGATCGCCCGCGGGCGGGCGAGCTGGATCTGACGGCGGAGGTATGGCGCGAACACGGCGATCTCGGCGGCGGTGGCCGGCCGGTCGGATGGCAGCGCGACGATGTTGGCGAGCATGGCGGAGTCGCGCGCCCGCCCGATGCTCGCGAGCATACGGTCGAGCAAGACGCCGGCAGCATCACCGAAGACCCGGCCCGCAGCGGCGTCGGCAAGCGTCGGGCGCTCGCCGACGATCATGATGTCGCCGCTGCCGTCGGCGAACAGCGCGGCGGGGTGCGCCTCGGTCATCGCGGCCGCGAGCGCGGCGAGACTGTCGGCGCTGATCGAAGCGACTTCGCCGCGCGCGACGGCGGGCATCGACGGGGCGGGCGCTGGCATCGCGACCGGCGCGACGTCGGCGAGCCACGCGAACGGCACGTCCCCGACGACGGTATCGACCCCGGCATCGACCAGCCAGCCGAGTGCCGCGGCAACTTCGTGACGGCTAGTGGCGGCATCGGACATCGACCGGCATTGTGCGGCAAGCGCGACTCTGGTCAAGCCGCACCGCCTTTCGTATCTGACAAACGACACTAAATCAGCGACGTGCCGTTGGACCGAGGACGAATATGAGCGAACGCGAGTCGATGCCGTACGATGTGGTCATCGTCGGGGGCGGTCCAGCCGGCCTGTCGGCGGCGATCCGTGTCAAACAGGCAGCGGCCGAAAAGGGGATCGAGGTATCGGTCTGCGTCCTCGAAAAAGGGGCCGAGATCGGCGCGCATATCCTGTCGGGCGCGGTCGTCGATCCGAAGGCGCTCGATGAATTGCTGCCAAACTGGAAGGACCTCGACAGCCCGATGACGGTCCCGGTCGTCGAGAACCATCACTGGATCCTGACCGCGGGCAAGAAGTTCGACTTCCCGCACGGCCTGATGCCGCCGTTCATGAACAACAAGGGCTGCTATACGCTCAGCCTCGGCAATTTCTGTCGCTGGCTCAGCGGCCAGGCGGAAGCGCTCGGGGTCGAAATCTTTCCCGGCTTCGCCGCGGCGGAGATCCTGTTCGACGAGCATGGCGCGGTGCGCGGCGTCGCCACCGGCGACATGGGGGTCGCGCGCGACGGGACGCACAAGGACAGCTACACGCCCGGCCTCGAACTCCACGCCAAGTACACCTTCTTCGCCGAGGGCGTGCGCGGACATCTGTCGAAGCAGCTGATCCGCCAGTTCAAGCTCGATGCGAACTCCCAGCCGCAAGTCTATGGGATTGGGATCAAGGAGCTGTGGGACATCGAGCCCGGCAAGCATGTCCCCGGCAAGGTGATCCACACCCAGGGCTGGCCGCTGGATGACGCCAACGGCGGCGGCTTCATCTATCATCAGGCGAATAATCAGGTCGCGCTCGGCTTCGTCGTCTGGCTTAATTATTCGAACCCGTATCTGTCGCCGTTCGACGAGATGCAGCGGTGGAAGACCCATCCCGCGATCAAGGAAATGCTCACCGGCGGACGTCGCGTCAGCTACGGCGCGCGCGCGATCAACGATGGCGGTTGGCAGTCGGTGCCGAAGCTGACCTTCCCCGGCGGCGCGCTGATCGGGTGCAGCGCGGGCTTCGTCAACGTGCCGCGGATCAAGGGCAGCCACACCGCGATGAAGACCGGCATGATGGCCGCCGACGCCGCGGTCGATGCGATCGTCAGCCAGCGCAGCGGCGACGACCTCGTCGCCTACCAGGATGCGTATAATACGAGTTGGGTCGAGGCCGAGCTGCGCGGCGTTCGCAACACGCTGCCCGCGGTCGAGAAGTTCGGCAACGTCGCCGGCACCGGCATTGCCGGGGTGACGATGTGGGCCGAGCACCTCGGGCTGCGCATGCCGTTCACGATGGGCCACCACAAGGACAACGAGCAGATCAAGCGCAAGGAGCATGTCCACAAGATCGTCTATCCAAAGCCCGACGGCGTAATCAGCTTCGACAAGCTGACGAGTGTGTTTCTGTCGAATACCAACCACGAGGAAGACCAGCCGATCCACCTCACGCTCAAGGATGCGAGCGTACCGACCGAGGTCAACCTGCCGCTCTACGACGAACCGGCGCAGCGCTACTGCCCGGCCGGCGTGTACGAGATCGTCGAGGAGGAGCGCGGGCCGCGGTTGCAAATCAACGCGCAGAACTGCGTCCACTGCAAGACGTGCGATATCAAGGACCCGACGCAGAACATCATCTGGGTGGTGCCCGAGGGCGGCGGCGGACCGAATTATCCGAATATGTAGGCCGCCGCGGCGCGCAGATAGCGTCGCTATCTGCAGTTGCGGTCATTTTGCTCGCCGAAATCCTCCGCCGAGCAGAAAGGCCCTTACGCTGGGATCGCTGCTGAGCCCGGCGGCGGTCCTGGCCGCGGCCCATGCTTCATCCTCGTCACCCGCCAACCAGCATACGCGCGCTCGCGCTGCCCACCATGGCTGATATTTGCTCCCGTTCTGCACATCGTGCAGTTGCCGTAGGGCACTTACTGACGCCCCGCTTTCGGCATGGGCGACGGCCCGCGCCACCAGCACGCCCGTCGTCGGCGCGAAATGTGCGAGAACGTCGTACAGGCGCACCAGCGGTTCGGTGAAGCGCTCTCCGGTCATGCGCTGATGAGCATGAAGCGACTGGATTGCGGCCTCGGTCTGGAAGCGGCCCGGTGCGGCAAGCAGCGACGCTGCGCGGATCAACGCTTCCGCTTCGCCGATCATGGCGCCGCTCCATTGGGACGTGTCCTGCCGGTCGAGCGGGACAAACGCGCCTTGAGCGTCACGTCGCGCACGACGGCGCGCCTCGCAATGCAACATCAATGACAACAGACCCATGACCTCAGGGTCATCGGGCAGCAACTTCCGGAGCAGGCGCGCGAGCCAGATCGCTTCTGACGCCAGTCCGCCAAGCTTGCTGTCGGTGCCGCTCACGTCTTCCCAAGCCGTGCCATAGGCGGCGTAGACGGCCGACAGAACCATATCGAGGCGACCGGGCAAACCGGCGCGGTCGGGAACGACGAACGCTATCCCGGCATCGCGTATTTTCCGCTTCGCCCGCACCAGCCGCTGACTCATGGTGCTGCTGGACACAAGGAAGCACGCGGCGATGCGGGCCGCATCAAGCCCGAGCACGGTCTGAAGCATCAAAGGTGTCTGGACGTCGCTGTCTATCGCCGGGTGCGCGCAGACGAACATCAGCGCTAACCGTTCGTCGCCGAAGGCGATGGCTACAGTCGCCTCGCGCTCATCGTGGAGCAACTGGACAAGCTCGATGGCGCCATCGGCGGTTTGTCGTCGCCCTGCAGCATGGCCGATGCTGCGCCGAGCGACCGTCAACAGCCAACCAAGGGGGTTGGTCGGCGTGCCGTCACGCGGCCACTGCGCGAGCGCGGCAGCGAAGGCGTCGCCGAGCGCATCCTCGGCGACTGCGATGTCGCCGCATCGCTTGGCGAGGATCGCTAGCAGCTTGCCATAGGACGAGCGCGCCACGACCTCCGCCTGATCGGCAGCATCGTGGCGCGCGCGATCCATCAGGCGCTCGGCGGCGGCATCACAGGGCGAATCTCGACCGAGCCGCCGGTCACGCACGGCGCGCGCGACGCCCATTCGAGCGCGGCGTCGAGGTCGGGGACATCGACGATGACGTATCCGGCGAGCATCTCCTTCGTATCCGCGAACGGACCGTCGACTACGTGGCGCTTGCCGTTCTCCATCCGGAGGGTCGTGGCGACGTCAGGCGGTTGCAGGCCATTTCCACTCACCATCGCGCCGCTCTGCGCGATCGCCCCGATGTACGCGGTCCAGCCACCCCAATAAGCTTCCGCTTGAGCCGGATCGTTGGGCTTGGCCCGTTCGGCAGACGTTTCATTGAACAGCAGCATGTAGTGCATTGGTCGCATCCTTATACCAAGCTGGAGCCGCTGGCGTCATGCCCGCGACGAGCGGCGCGACGGCCGCTCGAGTAGATGTGCGGCAAGGTAAAGGGATTCAGACCGACCGCTTCAAAAAAATCGCAGGGGGAGCCGGCCCGAAAGCGTGGCCCTTCCCGCAGATGCTCGAAGATCGAAGCGAGTTGCCGGCACATTGCATAGGTCTGCGCGAGTGCCACGACCGGTCGGTTTGACGCCCGCGCCGCGCCACCCAAGCGCGCGGCTTTGCAGAAATCAGAACCCCACTTCACAAAATCGGCTTCTGGGATCGTTTGACCGACCTTGGGCGGAAGCAGTCACCATCTCCCCGCGCAACAAACCCCTGTCCTACACCCCCCGCCTTACGCTAGCCTCTCCCATCGCCACCGGGCAACACGCGCTCTTTCTCATAGCTACATCGCTGTCGTCGCTTCCGCAGGGAGGGAGAAACGGGAAAACACATGCGTCTGTGTGAACTTGTTTTGAACTTAGCGTCGGATCGGCCGACGCCCGCCCCCGGCGGCGCGCGCAAGAACCGCTGTTCGGCGCCCCCCGATCCGCGTTACCCTTGGCCGGTTCGAATCTCGGAGCATCGCCGCCTCATGCCAACCCTTTCGCTCAGCCGTCGCGCCTCGCGTTACCCCCGCGCCGGGAGGGCGTTTCGGTTCGGCATGGCGTCAACTTCGTCAACTTCCGCGCTATTTGCGTTCGTTTGGATGGCGCTGGCCGCCCCCGCGATCGCGAAACCGCGCCCAGCGAGTAACCCGCTCCACGACTATGTCCTTGGGCGCTACGCCGACGCCGACAACCGGCTGGGCGACGCCGCGCGTTACTATGACGATGCCTTGCGTGCCGCACCGAACGACATCACGCTCCAGCGGCGGACATTCGATATCGCGGTCGCTGCAGGCGACGAGAAACTCGCGGTCGAGCTGGCGAAGCAACTCGATGCCGCCAAGGCTGGCGATTCGACGACCGCGCTCGTCCGGCTCGCCGATGCCCTGAAGCGCCGCGACTGGAATGCCGCCGACGCCGCGCGCCCGGGGCTGGCCGACGCCGGCTATGCCGCGGTCGTCGGGCCGGTGGTCGAGGGCTGGACGCTGTACGGGCGCGGGAAGACCGACGCCGCGCTCGCCGTGCTCGATCCCGCGAAGTTCCAGGGGTTCGCGCGTAGTTACGTCACCGAACACCGCGCGCTGCTGCTTTCAGCGGCGAAGCGGTGGGACGAGGCTGCCCCGCTGTACGTCGCGCTCGTTACCAGCGAGGCGCGCGAGGTCGTGCGACTGCGCGTTGCCGGCGCGGCAGCGCTGCAGGGCGCGCGTAAGATTGAAGAGGCGAAGGCGCTGCTGGCGAAGGGGGATGCCGATCCCGCGCTCGATGCGGCGATCCGGCGGATCGACGCGGGCAAGTCGCTCGAGGCCGGGCCGTCGGAGCCGCGGCAGGGGGTGGCGCTGCTCGTCGCGCGGCTGGCGGGCGATCTCGCGCGCGAGAAGCCGGTGCCGCTTGCGCTGGTGTTCGCGCGCGTCGCGACCTTCCTCAGCCCCGAGACCGCCGACACGTGGCTGATCGCCGGCGACGTGCTGGCGCGGAGTGAGCGGCCCGAGGCGGCGATCGCGGCGTTTGCGCATGTCGGCCCGAAGGACCCGCAGGCAAGCCTTGCGGCGGCGCATCGCGCAGCGGCGCTGTCGGACCTCGGCCGCGACGCCGAGGCGCGCAAGTTGTTCGAAACGGCTGTGAACATGCCGGGGGCGACGAGCGGCGACTGGCAGCGGCTCGGCGATTTCGAACGCAAGCTCAATCGCAATACGGCGGCGGCGGCGGCGTACGACCATGCGATCCGCCTCGCGACGCCCGCCGACCCGGCGGGCTGGAGCCTGTTCTTCCTCCGCGGCGCGGCGTACGAGCAGAGCGGCGACTGGGTCCGCGCCGAGCCCGACCTCCGCGCCGCGCTCGCGCTCGCCCCCGACGAGCCGACGATCCTCAACTATCTCGGCTATGCGCTGCTCGATCGCGGGCTCAAGCTCACCGAAGCGCAGACGCTGATCGCCACCGCTGCGAAGCTCCGCCCCGACGACGGCTTCATTGCCGACTCGCTCGGCTGGGCCGATTACCGCACCGGGCAGTTCGCCAAGGCCGTGACGGTGCTCGAAGGTGCCGCCCGACAGGAGCCCGGCGATCCGACGATCAACGAGCATCTCGGCGATGCTTATTGGCGCGCCGGGCGGCGGATCGAGGCGCGCTTCCGCTGGCGTGCGGCGAGCGACCTCGCGCCGACGCCCGAGCAAGCGGCGCTGCTGGCCAAGAAGCTCGATTTCGGGCTCGACGTCGCCACCGCCGAGCTGCCGGCAGCGGCCGTGCCCAAGCCTTGATCGAGACGGCACGCGCGAAGGTCAACCTTGCCCTCCACCTCCGGCGGCGGCGCGACGACGGCTATCACGATCTTGAAACCGTGTTTGTTTTCACGGCCTTCGGCGACACGCTGCATGTCGAGGAATATGACGGGCTAGCCCTCGAGGTAACCGGCCCGCTGGCGGCAGCGGTCGGAGACGGTGACAACCTCGTTCTGCGCGCGGCGCGGGCGCTGGCATCCGCGGCGGGAGTGCGAGCGAATGCCATACTGTCGCTCGACAAGCAGATCCCGGTCGCGGCAGGGCTAGGCGGCGGCTCCTCCGACGCGGCGGCGGCGCTCCGGCTGCTCAACCGCTTCTGGGGGCTCGACTGGACGGTCGAGCGGTTGCTGCCGATCGCTGCGGCGCTCGGAGCCGACGTACCCGCGTGCCTCGTTAGTCGCACCGTAGCCGGTTCGGGGCGAGGTGAGGTGTTGACCCCGATCGACATCGGCGTGGCGGGAACGCCGATCCTGCTCGTCAATCCCCGCGTTGCAGTCCCGACCGGGCCGGTTTTCGCGGGCTGGGACCGAGGCGACCGCGGACCGCTCGACCCAGCGGCATGGCGGGACGCGCGTAATGATCTCGAGCTGCCGGCAATCGCGATCGCGCCGGAAATCGCCGAAGTGCTTG
>CAXTPH010000012.1:0-21165 GCA_964245955.1 uncultured Sphingomonadaceae bacterium
CCTACCGGCTGAGCTTCGGCGCCGCGGCGATCGCGGCGGCGATCAACAGCGTCTTCGGGCTCATCGTAGCTTGGGTGCTCGTCCGGTACAGCTTCCCCGGCAAGCGCGTCGTCAGCGCCCTCGTCGACCTGCCGTTCGCGCTGCCGACCGCGGTCGCGGGCATCGCGCTGACCGCGCTCTACGCGCCGAACGGCTGGCTCGGCGGACTGCTTGCCCCGCTGGGCATCAAGGTCGCGTTCGAACCGCTCGGGGTCGTCGTCGCGCTGACCTTCATCGGCCTGCCCTTCGTCGTCCGCACGGTCGAGCCGGTCCTCGCCGACCTCGGTGCCGACGTCGAGGAGGCCGCCGCGAGCCTCGGCGCCGGCCGGCGGCAGACCTTCATGCGCGTCATCCTGCCGGCGATCCTGCCGTCGCTCGCGACCGGCTTCGCGCTCGCGTTCGCCCGCGGGGTCGGTGAATATGGTTCGGTCATCTTCATCGCCGGCAACCTGCCGTTCCGCTCGGAGATCGCGCCGCTCCTGATCGTCCAGCAGCTCGAACAGTTCAATTATCGCGGCGCGACCGCGATCGCGGCGACGATGCTGCTCGCGTCGTTCGCGGTGCTGTTCGCGATCAACCTGCTCCAGGCGTGGGATCGCCAGCGGATGGCGCCCGAATGAAGGCGAGCGTGAGCGAGTCGGCTTGGGTGCGCCGGGCGTTGATCGCGGTCGCGCTCGCGTTCCTGATCCTCAACCTTGCGCTGCCGCTCGCGGCGGTCTTCGCCGGCGCCTTCGCCAAGGGAGTCGCCGCGTTTCGCAGCGCGATCGGCGAGCAGGACGCGCTCGCGGCGATGCGGCTGACCCTGCTCGTCGCCGGCATCGCGGTTCCGCTCAACATCGTCTTCGGCTTGGCGGCGTCGTGGGCGATCACCAAGTTCGATTTTCGCTGGAAGAGCGTGCTGATCACGCTGATCGACCTGCCGCTGTCGGTATCGCCGGTGGTCAGCGGATTGATCTATGTCCTGCTGTTCGGTCTGCAGGGCTGGCTCGGGCCGTGGCTGCGCGAACACGACGTCCAGATCGTCTTCGCCGTGCCCGGCATCGTTCTGGCGACGGTGTTCGTCACCTTTCCGTTCGTCGCGCGCGAGCTGATCCCGCTGATGCAGGAGCAGGGCCGGACCGAGGAGGAGGCGGCGCGGTCGCTCGGCGCGAGCGGGCTGCAGACCTTCTGGCGTGTCACGCTGCCGAATATCCGCTGGGGGCTGCTCTACGGCGTCCTGCTGTGCAACGCCCGGGCGATGGGCGAGTTCGGCGCGGTGTCGGTCGTCAGCGGCCATATCCGCGGGCTGACCAACACGCTGCCGCTGCACATCGAGATCCTCTACAACGAGTATAATTATGTCGCCGCCTTCGCCGTCGCTTCGCTTCTCGCCGGTCTCGCGCTGGTGACGCTCGTCGCCAAGTCGCTGCTCGAATGGCGCTTCCGCGATCAGCTGGCGGGAGCCGGGCATTGACCGTTTCGGTCGACGGGCTGGTCAAGCGCTTCGGCGCCTTCGCGGCACTGGACGGCGTCAGCCTCGACGTACAGCCGGGTGAATTCCTCGCGCTGCTCGGGCCGTCGGGATCGGGCAAGACGACCTTGCTCCGCGTGATCGGCGGGCTCGAATTTCCCGACGCAGGGACCATCGCCTTCGACGGGGTCGACGTCGGCGACCGCCCGGCGCGCGAGCGGCAGGTCGGCTTCGTTTTCCAGCATTATGCGCTGTTCCGGCACATGAGCGTCGCTGACAACATCGCCTTCGGGCTTACGGTCAAGCCGCGCCGCGACCGGCCGAGCGCCCGCGACATCGCCGCGCGCGTCGCCGAGCTGCTGACGTTGATCCAGCTCCCCGACATGGGACGGCGCTTTCCGGCGCAGCTGTCGGGCGGCCAGCGCCAGCGCGTCGCGCTCGCCCGCGCGCTGGCGGTCAACCCGAGCGTCCTGCTCCTCGACGAGCCGTTTGGCGCGCTCGACGCCAAGGTACGGAACGATCTCCGCCGCTGGCTGCGCGGGGTGCACGAGACGATGGGATTGACGTCGATCTTTGTCACCCACGACCAGGACGAGGCGCTCGATCTCGCCGACCGGGTGGCGGTGATGAACGCCGGGCGGATCGAGCAGGTCGATACCCCCGACACGGTCTACAACCGCCCCGCGACGGCGTTCGTCGCCGACTTCATCGGCAACGCCAACCGCTTCGACTGCACCCTCGACGGCGGCGCGGTCGTCCTTGGCGGCGTCCGGCTGGCGAACACCGCGCCGCCCGCCGCCGACGGGCGTGGCGTTGCCTTCGTTCGCCCGCACGAGTTCGCGATCGCCGGCGACGGCGCGGGGATCGCGGCCACCGTCCGCCGCATCGCCAGGACCGGCGCGCTTGCCGCGGTCGAGTGCGTCGCCGCCGACCGCGTCGTCGAGGTCACCGTCGCTGCCGTTCCCGCCGGACTGGCCCCCGGCGACCGGGTCGGCCTCGTCCCGACGACGGTCCGCGCCTACCCGGCCTAGGCGACCGGGCGCTTCTGTAGTTCGGCGAGGATTTCCTTGAGCACGACGACGTCCGGCGGGGTCGCGACCGCCGCCTGCATCGCCGCCATCGTCTTCGCCAGATACTTGTTCGCCGAGCGGACGAGCAGGAAGATCGCGAAGGCGATAATGATGAAGTTGATCACGACCGTCAGGAACTTGCCGTAGCCGAACAGCGCAACGCCCGCCTTCTTCAGGGCGGCATAATCCTCGAGGCTGCCGGTATAGGTTGGCGGGATCGCGCCGAGGCGGATGAAGTGCGACGAGAAATCGACCCCGCCGGTCAGGTAACCGATCAGCGGCATGATCAGATCGTCGGTCAGCGAGGCGACGATCGTGCCAAACGCCGCGCCGATGACGACGGCGACGGCAAGGTCGAGGACATTCCCGCGCGCGATGAACTTTCCGAATTCGGCAAACATGGCATGCACCCCCTCTGTTACGCTTGCGCAATACACCTTATCTTATAGCGGTTCGCCACCCGCTTGGGTACTGGCGGAAGGTTGGCACGTCCCAAGGGAGTTTTCGATGCAGTCGATCCGCCGCACCGCAACCCGTCTCGCACTTCCGCTCGCCCTGACCGTCACGCTCGCCGGCTGCGGGGTCAACACGATCCCGACGAAGGAGGAAGCCGCCAAGGCGGCATGGGCGCAGGTCGAGAACCAGTATCAGCGCCGCGCCGACCTGATCCCCAACCTCGTCGCCACCGTCCAGGGCTATGCCAAGCAGGAAAAGGACGTCCTCGTCGGCGTCACCGAGGCGCGCGCGTCTGCGAGCGCGATCCATCTGTCAGACGACGATCTGAAGGACCCGGGCAAGGTCGCCGCCTACGAGCAGGCGCAGAACCATGTGTCGAGCGCGCTGGCGACGCTGCGGCCGCTGCAGGAGGCGTATCCCGACCTCAAGTCGAACACCAACTTCATGGCGCTGCAGTCGCAGCTCGAGGGAACCGAGAACCGCATCACGATCGCCCGGCAGGACTATAACACCGCGGTCCAGGACTATAACACGACGATCCGCACCTTCCCGGCGCTGATCGGCGCGAAGGTCATTTACGGCGCGAAGCCGCTTGTCCCGTTCAAGGCGACGACGGTCAATGCCCAAGTCGCGCCGACGGTGAAGTTCTGAGCTTCGCCCGAGTTCGAATCGGCGGCGGCTTTGCGCTCCTCCTGCTGATCGCGCTGTGGGCGGCGGTGGCGCACGCCGCCGCCCCGGCGTTCCCGCCATTGTCGGGTCGCGTCGTCGACACCGCCCACGTCCTGCCGCCGGCGACCATCGCCGCGCTGACCGACAAGCTCGCGACCCTCGAGAAGTCGACCGGCACCCAGCTCGTCGTCGCCACCGTCCCCGCGATCGGTGACACGCCGATCGAGGACTATGGCTATCAGCTCGGGCGTGCCTGGGGCATCGGCCAGAAGGGCAAGAACAACGGCGCGATCCTGATCGTCGCGCCGAGCGACCGCAAGGTCCGGATCGAGGTCGGCTACGGCCTCGAACCCGTCCTGACCGACGCGCTGACGTCGGTCATCATCCAAAATCAGATCATCCCCGAATTCCGCAAGGGTGACATTCCCACCGGCATCACCGCCGGCACCGATGCGCTGATCGCACAGCTCGGCGCGAGCCCCGAGGTCGCGCACGCTGCGGTGGTCGACGCGACGGTCGAGCACGCGCAGGCACGGCATCGCCCGTCGGCCGGACCCGGCGCGTTGTTCTGGCTGGCGATCGTCGTCATCTGGGTGATCTTCTCGGTCGCACGCGGCGGTCGCGGGCGCCCGTCGGGCATCGGCTCGGCGATCCTGTGGGGGGCGGCGTCGAGCATGATGAACCGCGGCGGCGGCGGCAGCGATTGGGGCGGCGGCGGCGGCGGCGGCGGGGACGGCGGCGACAGCTTCGGCGGCGGCGGCGGCTCGTTCGGCGGCGGCGGCTCGTCGGGCAGTTGGTAGCGGAGTAGCTGGCGATGGCGTTCACCGATGCCGACCGCGCCGCGATCGCCGCGGCGATCACCGCCGCCGAGGCGACGACCTCGGGCGAGATCGTCGCGGTGGTCAGCGAGCACAGCGAACGGTATCAGGCGACCGGGCTGACGATCGCGACGCTGCTCGCCTTTGCGTTACCGCTGGCGGCGACGATCATCGGCTACGGCCCCGACGGCATCGCCGGGCTCAACGATTGGAGCAGCGGTGACCGCTTCGTCGACCTGCGCCGCGCGGTCGAGGCCTATGCCGCGGTCCAGGTGGCACTATTCGTCGTCGCGGCGCTGCTGCTGACCCGCACCCGCCTCGGCGCGCGCCTGACCCCGCGGAGCATCCGCCGCGAGCATGTCCACCGCGAGGCACGTTCGCAATTCAAGGCGCGCGGCATCGGCGCGACGCGCGCTAACACCGGAGTCCTGATCTTCGTCTCGCTGCCCGACCGGATCGCCGAGGTAGTTGCCGATACCGGAATTTACGCCAAGGTGTCGCCCGACCATTGGGCGACGACGGTCACCGCATTGGTCGACGGCATCAAGGCGGGGACCCCGGCGCAGGGCTTCGTCGCCGCGATCGGCCTCGCCGGGGCGGTCCTCGCCGAGCATTTCCCTCCCGACGCCGACAACCCCGACGAATTGCCGAACCGGCTGATCGAGCTCTAGGCCCGGCCGCGCTTCAGCGCCGCCGCGGTCTCGGCGATATGCTTGCCCTGGAAGCGCGCGCCGTCGAGGTCGACCGCCTTCGGCTGCTTCGAGCCGTCGCCGCCCGAGATCGTTGACGCGCCATAGGGCGAGCCGCCGTGGATCTCGTCGAGCCCCATCTGCGCCTGGAAGCTGTACGGCAGCCCGGCGACGAGCATGCCGTGGTGGATCAGGACCGTCATCGCGGTCAGCAGGGTCGTCTCCTGCCCGCCGTGCTGCGACGCGGTCGCGGTGAACACGCCGCCGACCTTGCCGATCAGCGCGCCGGTGAACCACAGCGGCCCGGTCTGATCGAGGAAGTTCTTCATCTGCGCCGCCATGTTGCCGAAGCGCGTCGGCGTGCCGATGATGATCGCGTCATAGTCGGCAAGCTCGCCCGGCGTGGCGATCGGGGCCGACTGCTCGGTCTTGTAATGCGCACCGGCGGCGACGTCGGCCGGGACCAGTTCGGGGACGCGCTTGACGCTGACCTCGACTCCTTCGACGCTCGACGCGCCCTCGGCGACGGCGTGCGCGAGTTGTTCGACGTGTCCCCAGCTCGAATAATACAGGACCAGAACCTTCGTCATCGGTGATTCCCTTCAGCCTAACGCGAACGGTAACGCGCAGGCCGCGATTTAGGGCGTTCCGTTTGCCGTGATAATCGAGCAAATTCGCGATTATCTTTTGCATTGGACGCAACGATGGCGGGACGGCTCGAGGAGATGGAAGCCTTTGCCGCGGTGGCGACCGCCGGCGGCTTCAGCGCCGCGGCGCGACGGCTGGGGACCTCGACGTCGCGCCTATCGCGGACGATCGGCGATCTCGAAGTCCGCCTCGGCGCACGCCTGTTCCACCGGACGACGCGCGCGCTGGCGCTAACCGAGGCGGGGGCGGCGTATCTCGACGCCGCGACCCGGCTGATCGACGACGCCCGCGCCGCCGAGGAATCGGTTGCCTGCGCCACCCACACGCTCGCCGGCACGATCCGCATGGCGGCGCCGATCCTGTTCGGGATCGAGCGGGCCGGGCCGGCGCTGTTCCGCTTCATGGAGCTGCACCCCGCGCTGCGGGTCGAGCTGCTGCTCGACGACCGTGTCACCGACCTGGTCGGCGAAGGCGTCGACCTCGCCTTGCGGATCGGGCCGCAGCTCGGCGATTCGAGGCTCGTCGCGCGTGCCGTCGCCCCGGTCGAGATGTTCCTCGTCGCCGCGCCGGCGCTGCTCGACCGGCTGGGGCGACCGGCGGCGCCCGACGACCTGCTCGACTATCCGAGCCTGACCTACGCCAACGTCCGCAGCGACGAGCATTGGCGCTTTGCCGGCGCCAGCGGCAGCCGCCTGTGCCGCGGCCCCGAGCGGCTGCGGTCGACAAGCGGCGAGATGTTGTGCGCCGCGGCGGTCGCCGGCCTCGGCCTGACGATCCTGCCCGATTTCCTGATCAGGGGGGCACTCGCCGGTGGCCAGCTCGAGGTGGTCCTGCCCGGCCATGTCTTCGAACGCGGCACGGTGCGGCTGATCTATCCGGCCCCGCGCCCGCCAGCCAAGGTTCGCGTGCTCGCCGACTTCCTCGCTGCCGAACTCGCGATCGGGTGAACGCTGGGAAGTGGGCCTCGAGGGCCGTCGGCGCCATGGGCTCCCGGGGTTGGCAAAGCCGTCTGGCTGCGCCAAGCCCCCGGGACGATGTCCGCCTTGCCCGCCGTCCCTCGCCGCCACTTCGCCGTGCTGTTCGTCGTCCTGCTGACCGTCGCGGCGGGGAACACCGCGCTGCAGTCGGTCCTGCCGTCGATCGCGCGGACGATCGGCATCCCGCCGTGGCAGGTCGCGCTGATCTTCTCCTTCTCGGCGCTGCTGTGGACGGTGTCGGCGCCATTCTGGGCGCGGCAGTCGGACATTCGCGGGCGCAAGCGGCTGATGCAGATCGGCATCGCCGGCTTCGGCGTGTCGATGCTCGGCTGCGCTTTCGCCATCCTCGCCGGCCTGCGCGGCGCGCTTGCGCCGGTCGCGGTGTTCGTGGTCTTCGCCGCCTTGCGCAGTATCTTCGGGCTGTTCGGATCGGCGTCGAACCCGGCGGCGCAGGCGTATGTCGCGGCCCGCACCACCGCTTATGAGCGGACCGGCGCGCTCGCGGCGCTGACCTCGGCATTCGGCCTCGGCACCATCCTCGGGCCCGGCGTCGCGCCGTATCTGCAGATCGCCGGGCTCGGCCTGTCGGGGCCGATGTTCGGCTTCGCCGCGATCGCGCTGGCGGTCGGCATCGGCCTGTGGCGGCTGCTGCCCGACGACGACCCGGGGCACGAGCAGCCGGGCGCGATCCGCCACGGCGCGCCATCGTCGATGCCGAGCATCGACGGCGGGCCGACCGGCGGATCGGCGCGCGCCGCCGAGGTCGGCCGCCAGCCCCGGCTGTCGTGGCGCGACCCGCGGGTGATGCCGTTCATGCTCTACGGCTTCGCCAGCGGCAGCGTCCAGGCGGCGACCGGCCAGGCGCTCGGCTTCCTCATCATCGATTCGGTCGGCGGCACCCCGGCCGAGGCGGCGAAGGCAGTCGGCATCGCCTTCATGGTTGGGGCGGGCGCGACGCTGCTGGCGCAATGGGGGCTGATCGGAATGCTGCGGATGACGGCGTCGTCGCTGATGCGCTGGGGCGCGGGGCTGGCGGCGGCGGGGTGCCTCGGCATCGCCCTTGCCCACGACTATCCGGGCATCCTCGTCGCCTTCGCGCTGACCAGCCTCGGCTACGGCTTCGCCCGGCCCGGCTTCGTCGCGGGCGCGTCGCTGATGGTATCGCAGTGCGAGCAGGGCGCGGTCGCGGGCGCGGTCACCGCGGTCAACGGCGCCTGCTTCATCATCGCGCCGACCGTCGGCATCGGCCTGTACGAGATGGGGGGTGCCTACCCCTATCTCCTCGGCGCGGCGGCACAGGTCGCGCTGCTCGGCTATGCGCTGTTCTCGCCGGTCCTTCGCCGCGAACTCGGGGCTGCGCCCGCCGACTAGCCAAGGCGCCGGCGATCGGCGTAGTCTGCGGCAAAACAACGATGTCTTCTGGGGAAGATTGATGACCGAGTGGCCCGCGATGTCGATAGCCGCCGCGCATGCGATGCTGACCGCGCCCGGACAGCCGTTCGAGATGGAGAGCCGCGACATCCGCGGCGTGCCGACCCGGACGTGGAAGAACGCGCCGCCGACGCTGGCCCATGTCTTCCTCGCCGGGCGCGCGCACGGCGATCGGGTGTTCCTCGTCCACGACGACGAGCGCGTCACGTTCGAGGCGTTCGCCCGCGCCGTCCTCGCGCTCGCCAGCCGGCTGACCGCCGACGGCGTCGTCAAGGGCGACCGGGTCGCGATCGTCATGCGCAACATTCCCGAATGGCCAGTCGCCTTCTTCGCCGCGCAGCTGTGCGGGGCGATCGTCACCCCGCTCAACGCGTGGTGGACCGGGGCCGAGCTCGAATACGGCCTCGTCGACTCGGGGGCGAAGCTGCTTCTGGTCGACGCCGAGCGCTTGGCGCGGCTGACCGCGCACCTGCCCGAATGCCGCGACCTGACACGCATCTACGTCACGCGGAGCGACGAGGAGGAGGCGGGCAACCCGCTCGTCCGCCGCCTCGAGGACGTCATCGGCACCCCTGCGACATGGGCGTCGCTGCCCGCCGGCGAGCTGCCGGCAGTCGCGCTCGACCCCGAAGACGATGCGACGATCTTCTATACCAGCGGCACGACCGGCAAGCCGAAGGGCGCGCTCGGGACGCACCGCAACATCGTGTCGAACATCATGGCGAGCGCCCTGTCGGGCGCACGGACGTACCTCCGTCGCGGCGAGACGCCACCCGCACCCGATCCGCAAGCGCCGCAGAAGGGCACGCTGCTGTCAGTGCCATTCTTCCACGCGACCGGCTGCCATGCGATCCTGTCGCCGTCGCTATTCGCGGGCGCGAAGCTGGTGATGATGCGCAAGTGGGACCCCGAGACGGCGATGGCGCTGATCGAGCGCGAACGGCTGACCGGATGCGGCGGCGTGCCGACGATCGCATGGCAGATCATCGAGCATCCCAATCGGCATAAGTACGACCTGTCGAGCCTCGAGAGCGTCGCCTACGGCGGGGCGCCGTCGGCGCCTGAACTCGTCCGCCAAATCAGGACGCAGTTCAACGGCGCGAGTGCGGGCAACGGCTGGGGCATGACCGAAACCTCGGCGACGTTCACCCACCACATGGGCGAGGATTACCAGAACCGCCCCGACAGCGCCGGCCCGCCGGTGCCGGTTTGCGACGTCAAGGTGACCGACCCCGACGGGCGCGAATTGCCGCCCGGTGAGGTCGGTGAGCTGTGGGGACGCGGGCCGAACATCGTCAAGGAATACTGGCGCAAGCCGGGACCGTCGGCCGAGACTTTCGTCGACGGCTGGGTGCGGACCGGCGACCTCGCGCGGATCGACGACGAGGGTTTCGTCTTCATCATCGACCGGGCCAAGGACATGCTGATCCGCGGCGGCGAGAACATCTACTGCGTCGAGGTCGAAAACGCGCTCTACGACCATCCGGCGGTGATGGACGCGGCGATCGTCGCACGCCCGCACCACAGCCTCGGCGAGGAGCCGGCGGCGGTAGTGACGCTCAAGGATGGCGGCCATGCCAGCGCCGACGAGCTTCGCGCCTTCGTCGCGGCGCGGCTGGCCGGGTTCAAGGTGCCGGTCGAGGTCCGCTTCTGGACCGGGCCGCTGCCGCGCAACGCCAACGGCAAAATCTTGAAATCGGAGCTCAAAAAGCTGTTCGTCCCGGCGTCGGTCGCGGCGTGACGGAACCGCGTCGCGGCCATGTCGTTTCACGGCTGTAAGCAATCGAGGAATCTGCACGATGGGTAAGGGCTGCATTCTCTGGGCGGTCGGCGTGCCGATCCCGGTCATCATCCTGCTCTATCTGTTCCACGTCCTGTAGGATCTTCGCCATCGGCGACCGATCGGCACAGGACTTGATCGCCGCTGCTCGCAAATTTTGACCTTTGCCCGCCGACGCCGCACTACGCGGCATGAAGCACGATCCCGATCCCCCCGGTACGCCCGCCCGCCGCGCCGCGCTGCGGCTCCTGACGAGCGTGCTGGGACAGGGCAAGCCGCTCGACGGGGCGATCGCCAATGCGTTCCACGGGGTCGACCGGCCCGACGACCGCGCACTCGCGCGCAGCCTCGCCAGTGGCGTGCTGCGCTGGCTGATCGACCTCGACCGGATCATCGATAGCGCCACCCCCAAACCATTGCCCAGCGATGCGCGCGCGCGGATGGCGTTGCGCATCGGCCTGGCTGGCCGACTTCTGCTCGACACCCCCCCGCATGCGGTCGTGTCGACGACGCTGGCGCTGACCGAGGGCGGACCGCGCCGGCTGACGCACGCGGTCCTGTCGCGCCTGCTGCGCGAAGGCGCTTCGCTGCCCGAGTTGCCGGCCCTCCCCGCACCCTATGATGAGCGCTGGACGGCGGCGTGGGGCGCGGAAGCCGCCGTTGCCGCCGCGCGCGCCTTCGCTACCGAGCCGCCGATCGACCTGACGCTCCGCGACGGGCGCGAGACCGAATACTGGGCCGACGCTCTCGGAGGCGTCTCGCTCGCGCCCGGCCATGTCCGCCTGACGCGACCGGGACCGATCCCCGACCTGCCCGGTTTCGATGAGGGTGCGTGGTGGGTGCAAGACCTCGCCGCGAGCCTGCCGGCGCGGCTCCTGCGGCCGGCACCCGACGCCCGGACGCTCGATCTTTGCGCGGCCCCGGGGGGCAAGACGCTCCAGCTTGCCGCGATGGGTGCCGACGTGACCGCACTCGACAGTTCCGAAGCGCGGCTCGACCGGCTGCGCGAGAACCTGACACGGACCCGCCTCGCGGCGGCGATCGTCGCGGTCGACGCGCTCGTCTGGCAGCCGCCCGCGCCGTTCGACTTCATCCTGCTCGATGCCCCGTGCTCGGCGTCGGGCGTATTTCGCCGGCATCCCGATGTGCTTTACCTCAAGGGTAGCCGCGACCTGGCACCGCTGCTGACCATCCAGGCGGCGCTGCTCGACCGCGCGGTCGATTGGCTCAAGCCGGGCGGGACGCTGGTCTTCTCGACGTGCAGCCTCGAAGCCGCCGAGGGCGAGACGCAGCTCGAGCGGCTGTTCGACCGCAATGCGACGGTTGCGCTCGATCCGATCGCAGCCAGCGAGCTTCCGGCCGGTATCGGTCCCGACCGAAACGGGTCGCTGCGGCTACTTCCCGGCACGCTGGCCGAGGCCGGTGGCGTCGACGGCTTCTTCATCGCCCGGCTGACGAAACAGTGAATTAACGGCTCCGAAACGGTATCCGACCCTTTCGGCTAGACCACTGCGCTGTTAGAGGAAGTCATGCAGCAGCCGGTGCGCATCGCCCCCTCGATCCTGTCGGCCGACTTCGCGCGGCTGGGTGAGGAGGTCCGAGCGCTCGACGCCGCGGGGGCCGACTATATCCATGTCGACGTGATGGACGGCCATTTCGTGCCCAACCTCACGATCGGGCCGCTCGTCGTCAAAGCGCTGCGATCGCATACCAAGCTGCCGTTCGACGTCCACTTGATGATTTCCCCCGCCGATCCGTTCCTCGACGCGTTCGCCGAGGCCGGAGCGGACATTCTGACGGTCCACCCCGAAGCCGGACCGCATCTCCACCGCACGATCCAGCGGATCAAGGCGCTGGGCCTGCGCGCCGGCGTCTCGCTCAACCCGGCGACGCCGGCGAAGATGCTCGACTATGTCCTCGACGACGTCGACCTCGTCCTCGTGATGAGCGTCAATCCCGGCTTCGGCGGTCAGAGCTTCATCGCCAGCCAGTTGCGCAAGATCGAGGCGATCCGCAAGGCGATCGACAAGACCGGACGGACGATCGACCTCGAAGTCGACGGGGGCATCGATCCGGTTACCGCAGTCCAGGCGATCGCCGCCGGGGCCGACGTTCTCGTCGCCGGGACGGCGACCTTCCGCGGCGGCCCGCCCGACTATGCCGCCAACATCGCCCGGCTCCGCGCAGCATGACGGCGGAGGCGAAAGCGCCGCCCGATGCGCCGCCTGGCGAACCCGACCTATTCACTCCCAGCGCCGAGCCGATCCCGAGCGAGCATCTCCGCCGCGTCGATGGCCACAAGGGAGTCTCGCTCGCCGAGCGTGTCACCGCCGGGCTGCACCGGCTCAGCTATCGCACCGCGCTCCATCGCATCCGCCTGCGCGGACGCTTCCCGCTCAAGCTGCTCGCGGTCCCCGTCGATCCGGTCCCTGGCGACCGCAGCGTGGGCGAGCGCCTGCTGCGTGGGCGGCTGGTCTTCGCCGGACATAATGCCCCGGCGAAAACTGTGCATTTCGCCGATCCGGGCGCGCCGGCGGCGTGGCGGGAGTGGGCGCACAGCTTCGTCTGGCTGCGCGACCTCGCTGCGGCCGCCCCCGACCGCCGGACTGCGGCGGCGGTCGCCGAGCCGCTCGTCGCGCGCTGGCTCGCCGACCATCACGACTTCGACGCGACCGCATGGCGGCCCGACCTGATCGCGCTCCGCCTGATGTTCTGGACCGCCTATGCCCCGTCGATCCTGTCGTCGCCCGACCTGGTGTATCGCTCGGCGGTACTCAACGCGCTCGCGCGCTGGGCGCGCCACCTCGACCGCGCGATCGACCGCCTGCCCGACGGACCGCGCCGCGTCACCGCCGCCGCCGGATTGATCGTCGCGGCACTGGTCATTCCCGGGACCGATGCCCGGCTGGCACGCGCCGAGGCGCTGTTTGCGCGGGCGTTGACGTTGGTCGTCCTGCCCGACGGTGGCACCGCGGACCGCTCGCCGATCACCCAGCTCGACCTGCTCGAACTGCTGCTGTTCGTCCAGGCGGTCTATGTCGCGCGTGGCCGCAAGCCCGATGCCGCGATCGTCACCGGCTTCGAACGGCTGGTGCCGGCACTCAAGTCGATCGTCATGGGCGACGGCGGCGTCGGTGCATGGCACGGCGGTGCGGCAGCGCGACCGGCGCGGATCGAGCTGGCGATGGCACGGTCGGGGATCATGCCGCGGCCGAGCCGGTCGACAAGCTTCGCCGGCTATCACCGGCTTGCCGCCGGCAAGACGCTGATCGTCGTCGACGCCGCCCCGCCACCGCAGGCACGGGTCGCCGGCGCCGCGCACGCCGGGACGCTTGCCTTCGAACTGTCCGACGGCGCGAGCCGGCTGATCGTCAACTGCGGCGGCGGCAGCATCGCCACCCCCCTGCCGGGGGCGCTGGCGGCGGCACTGCGAACGACCGCCGCGCATTCGACCCTCGTCCTCGCCGACAGTAATTCGACCCGCATCCGCCCCGATGGCGCGCTCGGCAAGGGGGTCGAGGAGGTCGTCGTCAACCGTCAGGAGAGCGAGGAGGGCATCTGGCTCGATCTCGCCCACGACGGCTATGCGCGCCGTTTCGGCGTCCGTCATCGGCGGCGGCTGTTTCTGTCGGCGAGCGGTAGCGATCTGCGCGGCGAGGACCTGATCGAGCCGGTCCCCGGGCGGCGTTTGCGGCGGCGCGGCGCACGCGCCGGCTTCGACGTCCGCTTCCATCTCGGCGCCGGCATCGAGGTCACACCGACCGCCGACGGCCAGGCGGCGCTGCTCAAGCTGACCGACGGGCGGGTCTGGCAGGTCCGCGCGCGCGGCGGCCCGTTGACGGTCGACGAAAGCGTCTGGATCGACCATGACGGCGCACCGCGGACAACGCGCCAGCTCGTCATCACCGGCACCACCTCGGCAGCCGGCGAAGCGAGCATCAACTGGTCGTTCAAGCGCGCAGGACGCTGAGCAGGAAACCCATGGATATCAAGATTACCCGCGCCCTGCTGTCGGTCAGCGACAAGAGCGGGCTGGTCGACCTCGGGTCAGCGCTGGCGCGCCACGGTGTCGAGCTCGTCTCGACCGGCGGCACCGCGGCGGCGCTGCGCGCGGCAGGGCTCGCGGTGACCGAGGTCGCCGACCTGACCGGCTTTCCCGAGATGATGGACGGGCGGGTCAAGACGCTGCACCCCAAGGTGCACGGCGGCCTGCTCGCGCTGCGCGATGCCCTCGAGCACGTCGCGGCGATGACGGCGCACGGCATCGCGCCGATCGACCTCGCGGTGGTCAACCTCTACCCCTTCGCCGCGACCGTCGCGAAGGGCGCCGACCGCGATACGATCATCGAGAATATCGACATCGGTGGCCCGGCGATGATCCGGTCGGCGGCGAAGAACCACGGCTTCGTCGCGTGCGTCACCGATCCGGGTGACTATGCCGGCCTGATCGCCGAGCTTGACGCGAGCGGCGGGGCGACCAGCCTCGCTACCCGCAAGCGTCTCGCGGCGAGCGCCTTCGCCGCGACCGCCGCCTATGACAGTATGATCGCGGGGTGGTTCAGCCGGGTCGACCAGGGCGAGGCCTTCCCGGCGACGCGGGTGATGGCGACGCGGCTGGTGACGACGCTCCGCTATGGCGAGAACCCGCATCAGGCGGCGGCGCTCTATGTCCCGTTCGGTCCGGCGGCCCGCGGCATCGGCCAAGCGACGCAGATTCAGGGCAAGGAGCTCAGCTATAACAACCTCAACGATGCCGACGCGGCATTGGAGCTCGTCGCCGAGTTCCGCGACGGCCCGCCGACGGTGGTCATCGTCAAGCATGCCAACCCGTGCGGCGTCGCCACCGCCGCGACCCTGCTCGACGCGTACAAGGCGGCGTTGGCGACCGACCCGGTATCGGCGTTCGGCGGCGTCATCGCGGTCAACCGCCCGCTCGACGAGGCGACGGCGCGGGCGATGACCGAGATCTTCACCGAGGTCGTCGCCGCGCCCGGGGCCGACGATGCGGCGAAGGCGGTATTCGCTGCCAAGAAGAACCTGCGGCTGCTGCTCACCGGCGATCTGCCCGACCCGGCGCGGCGCGGCCTGACGACCAAGATCATCGCCGGCGGTGCACTGGTCCAGGAGCGCGACGCCGGCGTCCTGACCGACGCCATGCTCAAGGTCGTGACCCGGCGCGCGCCGACGTCCGCCGAGCTCGCCGACCTCCGCTTCGCCTGGACCGTCGCCAAGCACGTCAAGTCGAACGCGATCGTCTATGCCCGGGACGGCAGTACCGCCGGGATCGGCGCGGGGCAGATGAGCCGGGTCGATTCGACCCGCGTCGCCGCGTCGAAGGCGCGCGATGCCGCCGCCGCTGCCGGCTGGGCCGAGCCGCGGACGATCGGCAGCGCGGTCGCGTCGGACGCCTTTTTCCCCTTCGCCGACGGCCTGATCGCCGTCGCTGAGGCCGGGGCGACCGCCATCATCCAGCCCGGCGGGTCGATCCGCGACGCCGAGGTCATCGCCGCCGCCGACGAGCGCGGGATCGCGATGGTCTTCACCGGCATGCGCCACTTCCGCCACTGAGGGGGGCAACGATGCGCTTCGATCCGAACGAGGTCTTCCCGATCGTCATCCCGCTGGTCATCATCGGGGTCCTCGCGCTGCGCCGTCGCAAGCCGCAGCGCATCCGCATCGAGCGACTGTGGATCATGCCCGTCCTGATGACGGCGTTCATCGGGATGGGCCTGTATTACACCCCTCACCAGCCGTTCCATGCCCTGACCTTCGCCGCCTTCGCCGCCGCGCTGGCGATGGGGCTCGTCGCCGGCTGGTTCCGCGCGCGGACGGTGCCGATGAGCTTCGACGCCGCGAGCGGCACCGTCGTCACCGAACCGTCGATCGTCGCGATCATCGTCATCGCCGCGCTGTTCGCGGTGCGCAGCCTCCTCCGCATGGCGCTGTCCGGGTCGGCGCCCGGGATCGACGCGGGCACGATCTCCGATGGCTTCCTGCTGTTCGCGGTCGGGCTGATCGTCGGCGGCCGGATCGAAATGTTCGTCCGCGGCCGCCGCCTGATCGTCTCGGGGACCGCCGCCGCTACGGCTTGAGCACCAGCTTGCCATTGTTCGCCCCCGAATAGAGCATCGTCAGCACCTCGGGGAAGCGGTCGATGCCCTCCTGGATGTCCTCGCGCGGGGTGACCTTGCCCGCCTTGATCCAGCCGGCGATGTCGGCCTGCGCGGTGGCGTAGCGGTCCGCGAAATCGAACACGACGAAGCCCTCCATCCGGCCGCGCGCGACGAGCAGGTTCATGTAGTTGCGCGGCCCCTGCACCTTCGACGGGTCGTTGTAGCCGGCGATCGCGCCGCAGAGGACGACCCGGGCATGCCGCGCCAGCAGCCCGAGCGCGGCCTCGAGGATCGGCCCGCCGACGTTTTCGAAATAGACGTCGATCCGATTGGGAACGGCGGCGGCAAGCGCCTTGAACATGCCGTCGGCCTTATAGTCGATGCAGGCGTCGAAGCCGAGCTGCTCGACCACCTCGCGGCACTTCGCCGGGCCCCCGGCGATGCCGACGACGCGGCAGCCCTTGAGCTTGGCGATCTGCCCGACGAGCGCGCCGACCGCGCCGGCCGCGGCCGAGACGACGACGGTCTCGCCGTCCTTGAGCGCGCCGACGTCGAGCAGGCCGAAATAGGCGGTCATTCCCGGCATGCCGAGGACGCCGAGCCACGTCGGCGCGGGGGCAAGCGCGGTGTCGATCTTGCTGACGTCACCGGGATCGGCGACGGCGAGGCGTTGGACGCCGAATTGGCCATAGACCGCGTCGCCGGCCACGAAGTCGGGACTGTGCGATGCGAGCACCGTCCCAACCGCGCCGGCGCGCATCACCGCGCCGATCTCGACCGGTGCGATGTACGACTTGCCGGCGTTGATCCAGCCCCGCATCGCCGGATCGAGCGAGATATAGTCGACCTGGACGAGCACCTGCCCGGGCCCGGCGACCGGCGCCGCCTCGTCGGCGATCGTCCAGGTGTCGGGCGCGGGCAGGCCGGTCGGGCGCTGCGCCAGCCGGACGGTACGGTTCGTGCTCATCGTGTCGCTGCCTGCGTAACTTCGCATTCTTCACCCGCCCGCGCTCGATTAAATAGCGGAGAAATAGTCGACCGCCGGGCCGGAAGGGGGACGGACGCGCGCGCTGCCGTCGGTAGGCTCGGGGTCGTCATCGCGGCGTCTCCTTCGTTTGCGACGCCCGGCATAGCGCGGCTGAAGGGGTGTAGGACAGCCTTTAGTCGCGCCCCCGGCGCTGGAACAGCAGCCGGTCGGACGGGCCGAAGCCGAGCCACCAGACGAGCGCGCCAAAGGTGCCGAGGATCGCGACCAGCCCCGCCGACAGCTGCGCCCATTCGGGCAAATGCTGGACGCCGAGGCCGACGCCGAACGCCGGCACCGCCGCGGCCACGAGCGCGACCCGCCAGCCCGACACGCCGTGCCCGAGTTCGCGCCGCAGCAGCCACGACTTGGCGATCGACACGAGCAGCACCGACACCGCCAGCCCGCCCGCCGCGGCGAGCCCGCCATACTGGCGGACAAAGACGAGGGTGACGACCGCCTGGACGACGAGCCCGGCGACCGCGATCGCGAGGTTGGTCTTGCGCCGGACGTAGATCAGCGCCGCTTCGGCGACCGCGCCCTGGCTCGCGAGCAGTTCGACCGTCAGCAGAATCGCGAGGATCGCCGCGCCTTGCGCGAATGCCGGGCCGAACAGCCCCATCGACGCGCGCGCGGTCAGGCCGAGCGCGAGGACGACGGCGAACTGCGCGGCGAGAATCCAGAACGCGACCTGCCGGACGTGGCCGGCGACCGCGGCGGTATCGCCGCGCGCGAGGCTCGTCGTCAGCAGCGGCGCGAGGATCGGGTCGAAGCTGTTCTTGAGCTTGGCGGCGAGCGAGGCGATGTTCTGCGCGACGAAATAGATGCCGGTGACCTCGGCGCTGGCGAAGCGCCCGAGGAGGAAGAAGTCGAGGCGCCGCGACCCCCAGTCGGCGACGTCGGCGCCGGCGAGCGGCGCGTTGGCACGGGCGAGCGCGAGCAGGCGGGTGAACGACGGCCGCCAGTGCCGCGGCCAGCCGAACGCGCGGACGCACGGCACCAGCGACGCCGCCGCCGCCGCGAGCATCGACGCGGCGTAGGCGACCAGCAGCCCGTCGCCCTTGCCGACCAGATACAGCGCCGGAACAGCGACGAGGGTCAGCGTCCACGGCTCGATGATCGACCGCGCGCGGACCTGCGCGGCGATGTCGTGGCGGAAGGCGAGGCCGGCGAGGCTGATATCCGACGCCGCCACAGCCAGCGCGATCAGCGGGAAGAAATGGTCGAGCGCCGTCACGCTCCCTGACGGGTAAACGAGCATCGGCAGCGCCATCAGCAGCGCCGCGCCGGCGGCGGCGAGCACGAGCCCGAGCAACAGCGCATCGGCGACGGTGTCGGCGTGCGGACCCTGCTCGCGCGCCAGTTCCTCGGCGAGGCCGCGCTTGAGCCCGAGCGTCGCGAGCTGCGCGGTCAGCTCGACGACAAGGATCGCATAGCCGAAGCGCCCGACCTCGGCGCTGCCGTACAGCCGCCCGGCGATGAACAGGAACGGCATCCGCGCGAGGAGCCGGAGGAGGAAGCCGGCAAAGCTCGTTCGGCCGCCGCGCGCGAGGACGGCGGTGTCGGCAGGCGCGACGCCCACCTCGCCGGTCGTCTCGCCGCCCGCCGTCACGCCGGAACGTGGACCTGCCGGTACGCTCCGCGGAAGTAGAGCAAAGGATCGTGGACCGCGTTCATCCGCAGCCGCTCGACGCGCCCGATGATCACGCGGTGGTCGCCGCCATCGTGATCAGCGAACAGCGTGCACGCGAAATTGGCCAGCGCGCCGCCGAGGATCGGCAGGCCGTCCCAGTCGTCCCACTCGGCGTCGGCGAAGCGGTCGACGTCGCGCCGGGCGAAACGGTCGGCGACCGCGCGCTGGTCGCTGGCGAGAACGTTGATCGCGAAGCGTCCGCTCGCCTCGAGCGCGGGCAGCGCCGACGCGGTCCGCGCCGGGCAGAACAGCAGCAACGGCGGATCGAGCGACACCGACGTCAGGCTGTTCGCGGTCAGCCCGACGCGGGTGCCGTCGCGCCCTCGCCCGGTGACGACGGTGACGCCGGTTGCAAACGACCCGAAGGCGTCGCGCAATTTGCGGGTGTCGGCAGGATCGTGTTCGGTGATGCTCACGCGGGCATCCCTAGCCGGACCGACCGCCGCGTCAAAGCCGGAACCGGCGGTCAGGCGAGTTCGGCGAGGACGGCGTTGACGAGCGGACGTCCCTTCGCGGTCAGCCGCAACGCCGCCGGGTCGAACTCGACGAAACCGAGGCCGGCGAGCCGGTCGAGCCGCGGGCGGTCGAGCGTCTCGGCGAGCGTCCGCCCGGTCCGCGCGGCGAACACCGTGGCGTCGATCCCGTCTGCCAGCCGCAGCCCCATCAGCAGCGCTTCGCGCGCGCGCGTTTCGGGCGGCAGCGGCTCGGTCGTGACGATGCCGTGGCCGTGTGCAGCGACGGCGGCGATCCAGTTCTCGGGCTTGCGGTGGCGCATCGTCGCTTCGCCCGCACGCCGCCCATGCGCGCCGGGGCCGACGCCGACGTAATCGGCGTAGGTCCAGTAGGCGAGGTTATGGCGGCTCGCCGCCCCGGGCCGGGCGTGGTTCGACACCTCGTACGCCGGGATGCCCGCCGCCGCCGTCATGGCGCCGGTCAGGTCGAACAGGTCGGCGGAAATCTCTTCAGGCGGCAGGGTCAACTCGCCCTTGGCGTGAAGCGTCGCGAAGCGCGTCCCCGGCTCGATCGTCAGGCCGTAGAGCGACAGATGCTCGGTGCCGAAGCCGAGCGCGCGGGTCAGCTCGGCCGACCACGCCGCGACCGTCTGGCCGGGGCGGTCGTAGATCAGGTCGAAGCTGACGCGCGGAAACATTGCCTGCGCGATGTCCAGCGCCGCCATCCCCTGCGCGAGATCGTGCGGCCGACCGAGCGCGGCCAACGCCGCATCGTCGAGCGCCTGCAGCCCCAGGCTGACGCGGTTGACCCCGGCGGCGGCGAAACCGGCGAAGCGCGCCGCCTCGACGCTCGACGGGTTGGCTTCGAGGGTGATCTCGCAGTCGGGGTCGACCGCCCAGAGCGCGGCGACGGCGGCGATGATCCGGCCGACCGTTGCCGGCGCCATCAGCGACGGGGTGCCGCCGCCAAAGAAGATGCTGCCGACCGTCCGCCCCGGGGTCAGCGCCGCCTCGAACGCGAGGTCGGCGATCAGCGCATCCGCCCAGCCCGCTTCGTCGATCGACGCACGAACATGGCTGTTGAAGTCGCAATACGGGCATTTGGTGACGCAGAACGGCCAGTGGACATAGATCGCGAGCAGGTCGACCGCTGTCAAAGGCACGCCGATACGAGCTGCTCGAACGCCTTCGCGCGGTGGCTCATCGCGTGCTTCACGTCGGGGTCGATCTCGCCAAATGTCTCCGCCATCCCTTCGGCGACGAACATCGGGTCGTAGCCGAAGCCGAGACTGCCACGCGGCGGCCAGACGAGGCTGCCGTAACAGCGGCCCTCGTACGTCTCGACATGCCCGTCGGGCCACGCCAGCGTCAGCGCGCAGACGAAATGCGCGCCGTCGGGGCCGCTGCCCATCTCGTCATGGACCCGTCGCATCGCGATGGCGAAGTCCTTGGTCGGCCCGGCCCACCGCGCCGAATAAATCCCCGGCGCGCCGTCCAACGCGTCGACGCACAGTCCCGAGTCGTCGGCGAGCGCCGGCAGTCCGCTCGCGGTCGCCGCCGCAAGCGCCTTCAACTCGGCGTTGGCGGCGAAGGTCAGCCCGGTCTCCTCGGGCTCGGGCAGGCCGAGATCGCCCGCCGCGACGACATCCATGCCGAACGGCGTCAGCAGCGCGGCGATCTCGCGGACCTTGCCCGGATTATGCGTCGCCAGCACGAGCCGGCCGGGTTCGAGCCGCCGCCCGACGACGCGCTGACCGTCGTGCACGCCTCAGCGCCCCGTCGCGACCAGCTGCGCGGCGAAGATCTCGGCGCAGCCGATGCGGGCGAGGCGGAGCATGCGGAGCAGCGCCTCCTCG